>NZ_APJX01000015.1 GCF_000350545.1 Desulfotignum phosphitoxidans DSM 13687 | reverse complement strand
GGCATTGATCCCGTTAAGCTTTCTGCTGATACTGCCGATATCAAACCGCCTGAGAGATGCCATCTCCGATCAACAGCTTTTTAAAATGTTTATGCAGCGGGTACACATACACATCCTTGATTTTGTCATGCTTCAGATGCTTGTGTCCTTTTTTGGACGTCCCCTTGGTCTCACCCACCAGAATCCAGTTGGAGGCTTGATAGCAGGTGCCCTTGAACCGGTCCTGTTCCACAAAGGTCTCCAGCAGATATAATGGAAAATGATACATCTTATGCCAGTCCTCGCTGATCCGCTTGATGTTCAGCGCCAGAACCCTGGAAGCCAGACACTTTACAGTGACCCAGGGAAGAATCAGGTACCGGGTATTATTTGCAATATAATGAAGGCGTTCGTTTTTAACCGGCTTTGGCCATCCGATGAATTGTTCTCTGGATTTGACAGCCCAGGCAGCCGATCCCCAGCCGATGCAGGCCAGGGGCACATCTCCTGCAAACGCCATGTATTTGAGATGATTGCCCACAATCTGGGAATATCCAAGGTAATGAAACTGATCCACCAGACTGTTGTAAAGAGGTTCATGCTCTGTATACCGGACCATCTCCACCCGGACAGGACCAAGCTCTTTAAGGGTGCAGTTGATGGGAGTCTGATCCACATGAATCATGACGGCAGGCTTGCTGACGTTATGGGAACCGCATTTTGCAGGTGGGTATTTGATCAACCCTTTTCGGTAAAGGGTCAAAAGCAGTTCCCGGCAGGCCATGTCCTTGAGCCGGCCGCTGGGCTGAACCCAGTTCCAGTGTTTGCAAAGTTCCCGGGATATATGGGTCCGACCCTTGTCCCAGTGCTCGTTAACCACCGCCTGGATAACAGGCAGATCTTCGGCGGTGATTTTGCGGTTTCTGATGATTAAAGGTTCCATGAAAAAGCTTATAGCAAAAAGGAAAAGGGGACGCCAGCAAAAAATGCACGAATTTGAAAAAATTTTTAGCTGGCTTTGTCAAAGAGTGAAGGCAATTGACGATGGCGGCGATGGAAAAAAAGCGGGTTGAAATGAAAACGAGGCGGGTTGAAACTGGTTGGTTTTATGCGGCTCCTGCAGTATTAAACAGCCTCAGTACCATGAGTATGAACCGGAGCGGCTGCTGGTGTCGGACACGTGGACCGGGTGGAAAGCCAGGACACAGCTGGCACCGGCCCCGTCTGATCCGGATCTGACCTGGCTGAAACGATCCCTGGTGAGGGCCGCATTTATTTCCGGTCCCGGGGAGATCGGGCGGCTGCGGCGAATTATCCGCCGGCTGTCATCCAAAGATGTTCCGGGCGCCCTGGATCTGGCAGGAGAGCAGGCCAATGCCATCTATTACCGGCTGTGGGGCGACAAAGCGGACCGGTTCGGGTTTGCGGGTCTGCCGGATGCGTTTCATCGCCTGACACAGAATCCGTCCCTTCTCCGGGATATGGATGAAATCCTGGCCTGGGCCCGGGACGTCTCTCCGGTTGCCGGGGTTTTGCCGGACCTGCCGTTTTCCTGTTCCCTGGAGGTGCCCAGTTCAGCGCCACGGATATCCTGGCCGCATTTGACCGGGCCACCCTGGTCTCTGCCGGGCAGAAGGGCACCGGCGTGCTGCATTTCAGGGATATCAAGGCCTATGCCCTCCTGATCACCTTCCAGAAAACCGAAAAAGAGTTTTCCCCCACCACCATGTATGCGGATTATCCCATCAGCCGGTCCCTGCTGCACTGGGAATCCCAGTCCAACACGGCCCTGGATTCACCCACGGGGCAGAACCTGGTGCATCACCAGGACCGGGGGTTATACCATCCTGGTGTTTGCCCGGCCGAAGAAAAAACACAACCAGTGCACGGTGCCGTTCGTGTTTTTAGGACCGGCCAGGCATGTCAGCCATCAAAAAGAACAGCCCATCCAGATGGTATGGCAGCTGCGGTATCCCATGCCTGTGGAGATGTTTGAGGAGAACAGGCGGGGCGGGTGATGGGAATATAGCATCTTTGCTTTGGATTTTCTATTTTTTGAATAGATCAGAGTGCGATCCGGTTCTTTCGAGGATATTCAACTATCAAGCTCCAGAAATAAATCATCAACGGAATCCGCTTTATGAAGGTTTTTACCTTGTTCCGAATCCTTTAGCACTTTGTCGGTAAGGTCATTGGGGAGTTTGATGTCAAATGGAATTCCATTATGTAAGGTTATCTGAGACAGGTACATTGAAATCGCCTCTGACATCGAAATATTCAATTTTTTTAATATGATTTGCGCGTTTTGTTTTACCGCTGGATCAACACGGGTTTGTATGGTTGCTGTTCTTGTCATAATAAACTCCTGATATTGTATTGACAATTGCACTACAAACAATATACGGCAAAATATGAATAATTCAAACCATTTTTTTTACTTGACGAGATGGAAGCATGCCATATTCTGTTTCAGCAGGAGGGAGCAAAGAGCTATATCCATAATCTGCTGCGGCTGGGAATCTGTGGAAAACCGGCCAAGATAATTGACGCGGACCGTTTGTGTTTTAGGACCGGCCAGGCATGTGAGCCATCAAAAAGAACGGCCCATCCAGGTGGTTTGGCAGCTGAGGCATCCCATGCCCGTGGAGATGTTTGAGGAGAATAAGCGGGGCGGGTGATGGGAAGGTTCTTCGTCGTGTTGTACGGGAGGAGTTACGCGCATCCCAATAAATAATGACTGTGCCGGACCCTGCTGCACTGGGAGTCTCAGTCCAATACGGCCCTGGATTCGCCCACCGGACAGAACCTATTTCATTCATCCGTTGTAACCACAAACACCGGTTCTGGGAGAATTCACGACATTGAGGAACATTTCCTCGTCACACTCGTGGTCTTTGATGCAGTTTGAACAATACCAGCCTTCACCGTCCCACCGGCATTCGGTACAGATGACCTCAGCAGGCGCCTTGCCGCATCGGTCACAGAGAATGGGTGGCTGAACATTCCTGGCCAGAAGATGGATGGCCTGTGTCTCCTGCAAAACTCCGGGATACAGGCCCCTGGACCGGACAATGAGTTCGGTGGTATCGCCGAAATCATATTTGTGATACAGCTCATTTCCGGAATTGAGTACCCGGAACAATTTTTGACTCATTGACAACGCATCACCTCGTCTGCCATAGGTAAACTCACTCAAATGGCCGCAGCACTCCAGCCAGATTTTTCTGAGAAAAGAATCCAGCTCCTCCAGAGTTGTTGTTCCGGTCGCAGCCAGGTGTAGAAAGTACTCCGGATTAAATGCATCATACACATGAAGATGAAAAGTTTTTTCTTTGGGATTCGGAGCATATTGTCCCAGGTATCTGGGAATGCAGGATTGTAAATGTCTTGTAAGCCCCCTGTCTGTAAAACAGTTATTGCACAGCCCGCATAAGGGTTTTTGCATCGGATATCCTCCTTGAAATTCACCAGTATTGACTTCATGATACACGGCACTGATAAAAACACGCCCGCATGAAAATGTCAAATTACTTCGGCGTGTCAGCCATCGAGTGGCTGGCCAGGGGAAAATATTGTGTAAATCATCTGATGAAATTGACATAAAAATGCAGAAATGCTAATTTTTCTTTAAATATAAAAGGATTGAATCATGCAGAATGCAATAGAAATAAAATACCTTACCAGAGAAGAAAAACTCAGGATGGTGGATGCCTTGTGGGCGGATTTGTTATCAGAAGAGGAACTCCTCGAATCACCCGCCTGGCATAAGGCCGCTCTTCAGGAAACAGAGAAGCGCCTTGAAGAGGGTAAAGAGAGAATTCTGGATTGGCATACGGCCAAAAAAGAAATGCGGAAACACTTTGAATGAAAATTGAACTTCTCTCTTCAGCCATGTCAGACCTGATGGAAGGCAGACAGTTCTATGAAGAACAAGTAGAAGGGCTGGGAGAATACTTCTTTGATTCCTTGTTTTCAGATATTGATTCTCTGACTCTGTATGCTGGTATTCATCCTGTATTCTGTGGTTACCACCGGATGCTTTCAAAAAGATTTCCATATGCCGTCTACTACAAGCTGAAAGAGAAATCCATCGCCACTGTATGGCGGGTGCTTGATTTAAGACGCGATCCCAAAAGAATCCAAGGGTCTCTAAAAAACTTATAACGTACCGGATCATCGATCTGCTGTCCGGTCCGGCCGGCCAGGCATGTCAGCCATCAAAAAGACTGTATTAGCGGGGATCTAAAGCCGGAAGCAACTACTGATGAACAAATTGATTTTATGAACAACATTGCAGCTATGGAAAAAAAATACTCAGGCAGGCGATAGCATCTTTCAAGGAGAACTTTGGTTTTCAAGTGGAAATCATAGATTTTCAGCATAAGAATGATTTTTCCCAGCCCCTGATGATTTCTGGAAAAATTGTCGTCTTGAACCGGACCAGGGGCAATGGGGGGGTGAAGTGGCTGCGTTTAAGTTAACCGGCTATCTTAAACCGCAAAATGTGATTTTATATGCAAAAGAGGAAAAATTACGAGAGATCCTGCTCCAGAACAGGCTTAAGAAAACAGAAAACGGGAATATTGAGATCTATAAAAAATTCTGGTCCATTGACGGCAAGCAGGATAAGTCTATCGTGCATCCATTTATAATTTATGCTGACTTGCTGGAAATTAACAACCAGAGAACCATTGAAACGGCAAAAGTGATCTATGACCAGAATATCGCTATGCAATTTATACCCTGGATTTCATCTTCTCCCGAAGGTAAAGCGGTATTTCATTTGACACCACAACATCATGATGTTATGATTCTAATCAAATTATGGAGGTGCAATTATGACCACATTATCGAAACGTTCAACCATATATTTAGACCCATCGCTACATCAGGCTTTACGAATAAAAGCCCTGGAGACATCGAGATCAATGTCGGAAATAATCAATGAAGCTGTCAAGGAGGCGCTTGCCGAGGATGCGGAAGACCTCGCCGTATTTGATGAAAGACACGATGAACCGCTGATCAGCTATGAGCAGATGATAAAAAGGCTCAAAAAAGATGGCCGGATATAAAATATTTTTCAAAAAATCAGTTTGGAAAGATTTTAAAGCAATTCCGGATAAAGATTTAAACAAAATTCTTCAATCAATTGAATCTTTGGGCGAGGATCCACGCCAACCTGGAAGTAAAAAATTGAGCGGTCAGGAAAGATATCGGTTTCGGGTGGGGCGATATCGTATTATTTATTCCATTCAGGATGAAGAACTAACTATTTGGGTCGTGAAGGTGGGGCATCGGAAAAATGTTTATCGTTAAAGCGAACCAGCCCTTTCACAATGAACAGCGTTATATCACCATAGGAATGGATGCGTTTGGTCGCATTTTAGTGGTGATCTACACATGGCTTGGCGATAATATTCGCATTATTTCAGCACGAAAAACCGTGCGTAGTGAGGTGAAGCAATATGAAAGCGGAATATGATTTCCGCAAAGGCAAGCGTGGTGAAGTCCTCCCTCAAGCGGGGAATAAAATCAGGATAACCATCAGGCTTGACCGTGATATTGTCGATTGGTTCCGATCCAAAGTTGAGGAACAAGGAGGGGGAAACTATCAGTCGATGCTCAATGACGCCCTAAGAAAACACATTGAATACCAAGATCAACCCCTTGAAGAGGTTCTTCGTCGTGTTGTACGGGAGGAGTTACGCGCATCCCAATAAATCATGGCTGTGCCGGACCTTGGTGCACTGGGAGTCCCAGTCCAATACGGCCCTGAACTCGCCCACGGGTCAGAACCTGGTGCATCACCAGGCCCGGGGATACACCATCCAACATGACGAAACGAAAATGAGATTTTGCAAAACATATGAATTTGAATTCCGTATTCAGGGAATCAAACTTGGATGGTCTCTTGCAGGCCCTCCTTTTATGACAGTTTACTGCTTTATTTTTGATGATATCATGATTGATACAGGTCTTTCCCATATGGAAAAAGAAGTGGCCGGCATTGCACAGGAAAAGAAAATCGATCGGATTTATCTGACGCATCACCATGAAGACCATTCAGGAAATGCAGCACATATTAACCAGTCTATCGGTGCAGACGTATACGGACACAGCCTGACCGCAGAAAAACTTAAAAACCCCTATTCCATTTTACCTTATCAGAAATATGTCTGGGGCAGGACAACGCCGGTACGTGTAAAAAGATTTCCGCAGACCATTGAAACACCATCAGGCAAAATGATTCCTGTCCATACGCCGGGTCATGCAAAGGATCATACGGTTTTTTTTCTGCCTGAAAAAGGAGTTCTTTTCTCAGGGGATCTCTATCTGGCAGACCACATTAAATTTTTCAGATCAGATGAGAACATGGGAATTCAGATCGAATCATTGAAAAAATTGACACATCTGGACTTTAACACGCTGCTTTGCGGCCACAACCCCAGGCAGAAAAACGGCAGAAAACATATTCAATCCAAACTTGAATTCATGGAAAATCTTTATGGTAATATTGTTTATCTCTGGAAGAAAGGTCTTCCTGAAAAGCAGATTTTCAATGACCTGAAGCTCAAAGAAGCCTGGTTTACAAAATATTTCTGTTTTGGCAATGTGAGCATGATGAACGGGGTAAGATCAGCTATCCGCCATTATGAGAGTCAGAATTAAAAGTATGATTGGTATGATTGTATTGATGATTGGGTCGGGATACACTAACCAGCTGAAACAATATGGAAGGACTTCGAAATAAAATTGAAGAAGAATTTGTCTGCATATCTTTTTGACAAATATAAACCGGCAGTAAAGAACATTGATTGAAGAAACCTTAAAGCGAACATTCGGATTTGAAACATTCAAAACCGGCCAGCGTCAAGTAATAGAAAAGATCACCGCCGGTAAGTCAGCTGCGTCCATTTTCCCAACAGGCGCAGGGAAATCCCTTTGTTATCAGCTGCCTGCGATCCTTGAACAGGGGCTGACCCTGGTTGTTTCGCCGCTTTTATCCTTGATGAAGAATCAGATTGATTTTTTGAAATCGAAACATATTCCTGCTGCGAAACTTGACTCCGGGATGAGTGCCCAAGATTACCGGGAGACGCTTGAAGCGGCCCGGACGGGACAATTGAAGATCCTGATGATTGCTGTGGAACGGTTTAAAAATGAAAGGTTCAGAACCCAGCTCAGGCAGATGAATGTATCCTTGCTTGTGGTTGACGAAGCCCATTGCATATCTGAATGGGGGCACAATTTCAGACCGGATTATCTTAAAATTCCTTTGTATCAAAAAGAATTCGGAATTAAAAAGGCCTTGTTGCTGACAGCCACAGCAACACCGGCGGTCATTGACGACATGTGTGAAAAATTTGCAGTCAGCCGGGAAAATGTCGTGAAAACGGGCTTCTACAGGGAAAATCTGTTTCTTCGCATACGCCCTGTGGCTGAAGAAAAAAAAGACGCGCTGCTTCAGGAGGTCCTGGCAGGAAAACCTGCCGGCCCGGCGATTGTCTATGTGACCCTGCAAAAGACAGCGAACCGGATCACCCAGATGCTCAGGAACAATGGACTGGATGCAGCGGCATATCATGCAGGAATGAAAAATGAGGATCGGGAAGCGGTTCAAAATGATTTTATGGCCGGGAAAACCGGGACTGTCGTCGCAACAATTGCATTTGGAATGGGGATTGATAAAGAAAACATTCGAAAAGTGATCCACTATGACCTGCCAAAATCCATTGAGGGGTACAGCCAGGAAATCGGCAGGGCAGGCAGGGACGGCAACCCGTCGCTGTGTTGCCTTTTTGGAAATAAAAACGGGGTGCCGGTCCTGGAAAATTTTGCGTATGGAGATACCCCTGATTTTGACGGCATCCGCCAGGTATTGGAGGATATCAGCCAATCCAAAGGGAGCCTGTTTGAATTTCGTCCATACGCCGTAAGCCGGATGTCGGACATCCGGCTGCTGCCGCTGAAGACCCTGCTGGTTTACCTGGAAATGGCCAACATCATTTCACCCAAATATACATATTTTGAAATCTATGCGTTCAAATACCTGATCCCTGCACGGGCCATCATTGAAAAATTCAAAGGTGAGCGGGCGCAGTTTGTAAAAACCATCCTGGATAATGCCAAAACCGCCAGGACATGGACCCAGATCGACATAGACAATGCGGTTGACGAATCAGGCTCTGACAGGCAGCGGGTTCTCACCGCCCTGGAATATTTTCATGAAAAAAAATGGATAGACCTTCAACCGAAATCTGCAGTGGAAGTTTTTGAAATTCTGAATTCGGCATTTGATCCGGAATCGACAGCCAGGGATCTTACAGATCTTTTTCTCGAAAAAGAGAAAAAAGAAATCTCCCGCCTCCATGCCATGGTTGAATTCTTTGAAACAGATCAGTGCCTGGCCAAAAGTTTATCCGGCTATTTTGGAGAACGGTTAGACAATAACTGCCGGAGATGCTCGGTCTGCATGGAGAAAACACCGGTTAAACTGGTATCATCACACGTTCCTTCTCTGGAGAGGATGAACTATCATGCCCTTGTTCAACCTTTGCTTGACACGGCAGAGTCACCCGTGTCCGTGACCCTTGCGACACGGTTTTTATGCGGAGTTTCCTCCCCCCGCCTGGTCGCGTATAAAGCCAGGCAGATGCCGGGCTTTGGCAGACTCGAAGCCTGGCCGTATAAATCTGTTGAAAAATGGGTCCGGTTGAATCATATATGAATTGCATGAGGATATCCTGTTTGTATGGATGTTCAACTATCAAGCTCCAGAAATAAATCATCAACGGAATCCGCTTTATGGAGATTTTTACCTTGTTCCGAATCCTTATTGCACTCCTTATATTGTATTGACAATTGCACTACAAAAAATATACGTTAAAACATGAATTGTTCAAACCATTATTAGACAATTTATAAAATTAAATGAATATGCGTTCAGACATACCCTGGCAAATGGCTGAAGATTGGAATCAGGTTTTATTGTCTTTTAAAGCAGTTGAAAATAAAGGCAAAGATAAATTAACTGAGCTTTTTTGTATTGCAAAGAAAATTCAAAAAAATTATGAAATTATATCAGAGCCCATGGAAAGCCTTTGCGCATGTACATGTGTAAATTGTGAAGATATCTGTTGCATGAGGGCAACGATCTGGTTTGATTTTAAAGATCTTTTGTATATTTATTTTGCCACTGGAAAATTTCCAGAATCGCAAATCAAAAAAATTACTCTGAAAAATCAGATAAAAACATGTGGCTGCCTTACACAAAAAGGTTGTATCCTTTCAAGAACAGAAAGGCCTTTTGTCTGTACCTGGTATTTATGTCCAACTCAAAAAGAATATCTCAAGCAGTATTATCCAGAGCGTCTTCTTGCTTTTGAGCAAACGTTATTAACCATTAAAGGACTTCGAAATCAAATTGAAGAAGAATTTATCTGCATATCTTTTTGACAAATATAAACCGGCAGTTAAGAACACTTTTCTGATATTTCTTGCAGGGATTGTCTGGGCCGGTGTCGGCATCATGCTTTTGTCGTTGGCCTTTTCATGGCTGTCACCGGAATCTGTAACATACAGGTATCTGTATGCGGGTGCCGGTGTGCTGCTGGCCCTGCTGGTCCACCATTTTGGATTTTTGAAGATCGTTGATAAAAACCTGAAGCGAATCCATCATATGAATGGGGTGCGGTGTTTGTTTGCCTTTATCCCCTGGAAGAGCTATCTGATGATCGCTGTTATGGTGATCATGGGAGGCCTGCTGCGTCATTCAATGATTCCGAAAAAGGAACTGGCAATCTTGTACATCGGCATCGGTCTGGCCCTGATATTGTCCAGTGTCAGATATATCAGGGTATTTTACGAACGGGGATTATAACTGTCGCTGATCACGCGGCGGGTGATATTGAAGAAAGGCGAATTCAGCATGAAAATTGAGATTATCGGCGCTGAATCATTGGGTGTGCGGGGGCTGTGCTGTTTGGTTACTGTTGCCGAACGAAAAATTCTGATTGATCCCGGGTTGGCGCTGGGGTTTCTTCGGAATGGTCAGGCACCGCACCCGGTTCAGGTTGCGATGGGCGAGGTCATCCGCAAACAGATCATACAGGCATGGGGGCTTGCCACGGACATTGTTTTCAGCCATTTTCACGGGGATCATGTTCCCCTGGTGGATGCAAATCCCTATCAGCTGGATGCGGCCCTGGCAAAATGCAGTACGGCTGGCCGGTTCCCCTGGAATGGCACCAGCAGTATGCACAAGGGAAGGCTGCCACGGAAAAATATGAACAAATTATCTTTGGGTAGCGGATCTGCCGGCGATTGAGGTTTGAAGGTATAAAGGTATGTGGAATTGGAATTTTTTGAAGTCGTGCGGGTTTAGATATGATATGATTCAGCCGCATGCAGAAATACCGGCCTGGGATGCCGGTGGCGGGTGAACCATAAGGAGCAATCATGTTTAAATTCATTCACGCGGCGGATATTCACTTAGACAGCCCGTTGCGCGGGCTGTCCAGATATGAGTCCGCCCCTGTTGATGCCATTCGGGACGCATGCAGAAGAGCGTTCAAAAACCTGGTGGATCTGGCCATCGAAGAAAAAGCGGCTTTTGTGCTGCTGGCCGGAGATCTCTATGATGGAGACTGGAAAGACTACAGCACCGGGATATTTTTGAGCCGGCAGATGGGGAGACTGAATCAGCACGGCATACGGGTATTTGCGGTTGCAGGAAATCATGATGCCGCAAACCGGATGACCAAAGCGTTACAGACGCCTGCCAACATGAAGATTTTTTCAGCCGGCAAAGTGGAAACCGTCACACTGGAAGACTGTTCCGTGGCCATTCATGGACGCAGTTTTAAAGCCCGGCATGTGGATGAAAACCTGGCCGCGGGATTCTGTCAGGGCCTCAAAGGCATGTTCAATATCGGGCTGCTGCATACCAGTCTCGACGGCCGGGAGGGCCATGCCGCCTATGCACCCTGCACCCTGGATGATCTGCGCTCAAAAAATTATCAGTACTGGGCCCTGGGGCATGTCCACAAGCAGGAAATCGTTTCTAAAGATCCTTTTGTGGTGTTCCCGGGATGCATACAGGGCCGGCATATCCGGGAAAGCGGTCCCAAGGGCTGTGTGAAGGTCACGGTTGAGGAAGATGCCGTCACACAGATGGAACCCGTGTCTCTGGATGTCCTGCGGTGGACCCTGACAAAAATCGATCTGACCGATATGGAAGACCTCCGGGATGTCTTCGAAAAAGTCCGGGAAACCATTGAACAGGAACGGGCACAGGCAGAAGACAGGCCCCTGGCGATGAGAATAAAACTGACCGGGGCCACAAAACTGTCTGATCACCTGGCCGCGTTTCCGGAAAAACTGGAACAGCAGATCAAAGCGCTGGGGGCTGAAACCGCCGGGGATGATGTCTGGATTGAACGGGTTGAAAACAGGACCCAGGGAAAATATGATCTGGAAACCGTTCTGGCCGATGACACATCTCCGGGACAACTGCTCAGGGCCATTGTCTCAACCCCTGAGGATCCGGGTCAGATAGACGGGCTGGAAGACAAACTGGCGGAACTCCGGCAGAAAGTGCCGCCGGAAGCCTTTGGCACGGGGTCCATCCTGGATTTGAGCGACAGACAGGTCCTTGAGCGGATCACCAGGGAAGCCAAAAAAATGCTGATCGGCAGACTGCTGGCAACAGGAGAGGAAAAATGAGAATCAACCGCCTCGACCTCATTGCTTTCGGCCGGTTTACAGAAAAATCCCTGGATTTGTCAGAGGGGGATCAGGGGCTGCATCTGATTTACGGGGATAACGAAGCCGGAAAAAGTACTTCATTGCGGGCTTTGACCAACTGGCTGTTCGGCATTCCCGCCAGAACCGGCGATAATTTTGTTCATGCAAATCCCCAGCTCAGGATCGGCGGGGAATTGCAGCTCTCCACCGGAGAAACCATCGAATTTATCCGGAGAAAAGGAAATAAAGACACCCTGCTGGAATATGGCAGTGACGCGCCCCTGGATGAAACCCGGTTCAGACGGTTTCTGCCGGCAGGTATCGATGAAACCATTTTCACCCGGCTCTGGGGGATTGACCATGAAAGACTGATTGCCGGCGGCCGGGAGCTGCTGGAACAGTCCGGGGACCTGGGCCAGGCGTTGTTCAGTGCAGCGGCCGGGACGGCAAACCTTCGGGACATATTGATGGAGATGCAGAACCGTGCGGTTGATATCTTCAAGCCCCGGGGATCCAAAGCCGTCCTGAACAGGGCTATCTCAGAATATAAAGATGCGTTGAAAAGGATGCGGGAAGCCTCTCTGCCCGTTTCTACCTGGAAAGCGCTGCAAAAAGATTTATCCACGACCAGTGCCGCGATCCATGAGGTGGAACAAAAGATCGATGAAAAGAATAAACAGAAAAGCGGTCTGGAACGAATCAACCGTGTCAAAGGGGCCCTGGCCCAGCGACGAAGCTGTCTGGCGAAAATGGACGCTCTGGGCACGGTACTGCTGCTGCCGGAAGATTTTTCAGATCAACTGAAAACAGTCAGACAAACGCTTCAACACGCATTGGACGCAAAAGAACGCCTCGAGGCCAGACAGGATGCCCTGAATAAGGAGTCCGGATCTTTGCGGGTTCGGGAGGATCTGCTGAAAAATGAAGATGCCATTTCACGGCTCTACAAAGATCTCGGTGCGGTTGAAAAGACCCTGGCAGACCGGCCCGGTCAGGATGGAAAACGGCGGCTGCTGCGAAATGAAGCCCAGACCCTGCTGAAGGGTATCCGGCCGGACATGGGTCTGGATGACGCCGATCATCTCAGGCCGATTCTCAACAATAAAAAATGGATCTCTGAACTGGCCCAGAATAAGAGGTTGTTGATCCAGAAACAGGACGGACATAAAGCCGCATTAAAGGATCTCCAGGATGAAATAAAGTCGCTTGAAAGCAAGCTGGAAAACCTGCCGCAAAAAGACATCGATTTGACGGAGTTGAAAGCGGCAGTGGCCTCGGCACGCAAAGCCGGCGACATCGAGCAGCGCCTGAACGATATCAGGATCCAGGCGGCACAGGAAAAAGCCGCCTGTGAAAACGAATTTGCAAGACTGGGGAACTTTCACGGGAATGCAGACGTCTTATTATCCATGGGATTGCCTGTTTCTGAAACCCTGGACCGGTTTGAAAAAGAAACCGATGACCTCATGGAAAAATCCAGAACCGCCTCCCAAAAAAAACAGGAAATCGAAGCGGAAAAAAGGCAGGCGGAACAGGAGTTAAAAGCACTGCTGTTAAAGGAAGATGTGCCGAAAATTGCCGACCTGGAGTCGTCCCGGAAGGACCGTGACCAGGGATGGTCATTGATTAAACAAACATATATCCAGGGGCATGATATCGGCGACCGTGTTCAGGCATATACATCCGGATCTGATTTGCCGGCCGTGTATGAAAAAAAGGTTGCGCTGGCAGACCAGATGTCCGACCGGCTGAGACGGGACGCGGACCAGGTGGTGAAACGGGCGGACCTGGAAGCCAAAATTGATCACATGACATCTCGAATCGCTGAACTGTCAACGATTCTCGAAAAAATAAAAGAATCTCAGGCAGATCTGGACAACCGATGGGCCGCCATCTGGAATCCGTTGAATGTCGCTGCCGGCACCCCCCGGGAAATGAAGCAGTGGGTGCTGAAAGCTGAACGGCTGATCGAAAAGATTCATGCCGCAAAGGAGATTTCAGCCAGAGAAAAAAAACTGGGGGAAGAATGCGATCTTCTGAAAAGATCGATGTCACGCCGGATCGCCGGGTTTGATTCCGGGGCAAACATACAGGGAAAGAGCCTGGAAGCACTGATTTCACTGTGTGAACAGCGAATCGAGACAGAGCAGTATGTCCGGGACAACCGTCACAGAATTGAGAATTCACTGAAAGATCTGCGCATCCGGCTGAAACGGACCAAAGATGACCTGAAAACCGTTGAAACCGGTTTGATCACCTGGACGGGTGAGTGGGAAAAAGCCATCTCCGGCCTGGGTTTGAATCCGGATACCCACCCGGAAACCGCCCTGGAAACCTTTGATCACCTGGTGTCGTTCTTTAAAAAATTTGATCAGTCTGAAGAGCTGCGGAAACGAATTTACGGCATGGACAAGGTCAAAGAGGATTTTCACAGAAAAGTCCACGAATTTGCCGGCAGTATGGAAATGATGACAGAGGGTCAGGATGCATTGAGAGTTGCCGGTCAACTCCATCGGGACCTGAATGCGGCCCGGGAAGCCCGGGCAAGTTTGATCAAAATCAAAGATCAGATGGATGAAAAAAAACAGGAGATCAAAGACGTCACCATCACCATCCGACAGTCCCAGGAAAAAATCAGTGAATTGAAAACACAGGCCGGGGTGGATACGGTTGAGAAACTGATCGAGGCCGGGGAAAAGTCAAACCAAAAACGGGACCTGCTCAAACAGATTGAAGCGCTGGAACAGGAACTGAACCGCAATGGGGACGGCTTTGGCATTGACGCGCTGGAAAAAGAGGTAAGCCGTTCAGATATTGACGGCATCAAAGGGGACATAGACAGAATATCCATTGAGCTCAAAGAACTTCAATCCGAGAGAGACACGCTGCGGGACCAGCGGCAGACCATTCAGCATGATATTCGGCAGAATGACGGGAGTGCCATGGCGGCCGGCGCGTCTGAAGAAGCAGAAGCACACCTTTCCAGCATCACACAAAATGCCGAGCAGTATCTGCGTTTCCAGATCGCCTCCCTGATCCTGGAGCAGCAGATAGAAGCCTACAGAAAAGAAAACCAGGCCCCTGTTTTAGGCAGGGCCGGTGAATTGTTTTCAACGCTGACGCTGGGCTCTTACGCAGGTCTGAGGGATGAACTGGATGCTTCCGGAACGCCGGTGCTGCTGGGTGTTAGACCGGACGATCAGGAGGTGGCCATCGACGGCATGAGTGACGGATCCCGGGACCAGCTCTATCTGGCCCTGCGCATTGCCACGCTTGAGCAGCATCTGACAAAGGGCGAACCCATGCCCTTTGTGGTGGATGATATCCTGATCGGGTTTGATGATCACCGAACCCGTGTCGGCCTGGAGGTGCTGGCACAACTGTCAAGACGCATTCAGGTCCTGCTTTTTACGCACCACAGACGGGTGCTGGAACTGGCAGACACCTGTAACGACACCGGTAAGATCTTTCAGCACGCGCTTTCCTGACGAATCGAACAGGGCCTGAAGAAGACAATTGAAAATACAGAATCCCATAGCGTTTGTTGACACGGAAATTGACCCTGAAAGAGGTCGGATTCTTGATCTGGGCGGCATCAAAGAGGATGGGAACACGTTTCATTCCGGTTCTGCCGTCGGGTTTGCCGAATTTCTGAAGGGCTCCCGGTTTTTATGCGGCCATAATCTCATTCGTCACGATTTGACTTATATCGTACAAGCGGTGGAAATCGCGGGCATTGACCGGGCTGATATGATTGATACCCTGTTTCTGTCTCCCCTGCTGTTTCCCGCCAGGCCCTACCATGCCCTGGTCAAGGACGACAAATTACAGACCCAGGATTTGAGCAATCCGTTGAATGATGCCGTCAAGGCCAGGGATCTGTTTTATGACGAGGTGGCTGCGTTTGCGCGGGCAGACAGGGATTTACAGCAGATCTTTTTTTTTCTTCTGCATGACAAGCCCGGATTTCAGGGATTTTTCAGGTATCTGGCGTTTTATGGAGATGACACCGCCGGCATTGAAGATCTGATCCTGAAAACATTTCATTTAAAGATCTGCAGTAATGCGGACCTGGGAAAACTGATCACGGAATTTCCCGTGGCCCTGGCCTTTTGCCTGTCCCTGGTTCATGCAGATGACCGGTATGCCATCACCCCGCCCTGGGTGTTGAAAACCTGTCCTGAAATCGAGTCAGTGATCTATCTGTTAAGGAATCATCCCTGCCTGACCGGGTGTGACTACTGCGGCCAGGCCCTGAATATCCACCGGGGCCTGAAACAATTTTTCGGGTTTGATTCCTTCCGGACCTATGGCGGAGAACCCCTTCAGGAACAGGCGGTTCAGGCCGCGATCGACGGGAAATCCCTGCTTGCGGTTTTTCCCACCGGGGGTGGCAAATCCCTGGCATTCCAGGTGCCGGCCCTCATGAGCGGAGAAAACGCCCGGGGACTGACCATTGTCATTTCTCCCTTGCAGTCGTTGATGAAAGACCAGGTGGACAACCTGGAAAAGGTGGGGATTACCGATGCCGTCACCATCAACGGTCTGCTGGATCCCATCGAGCGGGCCAACGCGTTTGAGCGGGTGGAAAACGGCACGGCCTGCCTTCTTTATCTGTCTCCGGAATCGCTGCGGTCGAAAACCATTGAACACGTGATCCTGAAAAGAAATATCGTCCGTTTCGTGATTGACGAAGCCCACTGTTTTTCTGCCTGGGGCCAGGACTTCCGGGTGGATTATCTGTATATCGGTGAGTTCATCAAAGCAGTCCAGGAAAAAAAGCAACTGGAGGACCCGCTCCCTGTGTCCTGTTTTACGGCAACAGCCAAGCCAAAGGTGATCCAGGATATCCAGACCTATTTCAAAGACGGCCTGCACCTGGATCTGGAAGTGTTCCGATCCCGTGCGTCCAGAACCAATTTGCAGTACAGGGTGTTTTTCAGGGACAATCCAGAGGAGAAATACCAGACCCTCAGGGATCTGCTGGATCAAAGGGAATGCCCCACCATTGTGTATGTGTCAAGAACCTACCGGGCCTATGACCTGGCACGGCGGCTGACGGCGGACGGATACCCTGCAAAACCCTATCACGGCAAAATGGACACCCATGAGAAAATGGAAAACCAGGATGCCTTCATCAAAGGGGATGTAAGGATCATGGTGGCCACCTCCGCATTCGGTATGGGCGTGGATAAAAAAGATGTCGGCATGGTGATTCATTACGACATCTCGGATTCCCTGGAAAACTATGTCCAGGAAGCCGGCCGGGCCGGCAGGGATGAAACGGTCACGGCAGACTGTTTTGTCCTGTTCAATGAAGAGGATCTTGGCAAGCATTTTATTCTTTTGAATCAGACCCGGCTCAATGTCAAAGAGATTCAGCAGGTCTGGAAAGCAGTCAAGGATTTGACCCGGTTCCGGTCCAAAGTCTCCAATTCCGCCCTGGAAATTGCCAGAAAAGCCGGGTGGGATGATAACATCGCTGAAATCGAAACACGGGTCAAGACCGCCATCGCAGCCCTGGAAAATGCGGGATACCTGAAGCGGGGCCAGAACATGCCCCGGATATATGCCAACAGTATCCTGACCAAAAACGCCCAGCAGGCCATTGACCGGATCACGGCCTCGGACCGGTTTGAGGAAAAACAGAAGCAGCAGGCAGTTCGGATCATCAAGAAGCTGTTTTCAAGCAAAACCAGACAACAGGCCAACGATGAGGTGGCGGAATCCAGAGTGGATTACATCAGTGACCATCTGGGCATCGTCAAAGAAGAGGTCATCCGTATCATCACCCTGCTCAGAGAAGAAAAAATACTGGCAGATGCCAAAGATCTGACGGCATTTATCAAAAAAGGGGAAAAAACCAACCGGTCCCTGGGCATTCTAAAGGCCTTTGCAGGGCTTGAAACCTTTCTACTGGGGCAAATGGCCGAGCACGAAATCGTTTTTCATATCAAAAAACTCAATGAACAGGCAGCGGAAAACGGGTGTGCCGATGCCGATCCCGCCAAAATTAAAACCCTCATCAATTTCTGGGCCATCAAACACTGGATACACAGACCCCATGCGGATTATGCAAAACACACCTTTGCCGCGGCCCTGAACGAGCCCCGGGAGGTGTTCCGGCAAAAACTGGAAAAACGGCATGAACTGGCCCGGTTCATTGTGGAACGGCTGTATGAAAAAAGCAGAAAAGAGACTGCTGAAAATATCACGGCAGGGTCTGTTGAGGGTGAATCCGCCATGGGAGAGGACCTGGCGCTGGTTGAATTTTCTGTGCTGGAGTTAAAGGCGGCGTATGAAACCCATGGATCTTTGTTCCGGCAGGAAACCTCGGCGGAGGAAGTGGAAGATGCCCTGTTTTATCTGTCCAGGATCGGTGCGATACGGATCGAAGGCGGATTTCTGGTGGTCTATAACCGGCTGACCCTTGAACGGCTGGAAATGGACAACAGAAGACGTTACAGAATCGAGGACTATAAGCAGCTGGGAGAGTTTTACGAGAACAAGGTGGCCCAGATCCACATCGTGGGCGAGTATGCCAGAAAAATGATCCGGGATTACAAGGCGGCCCTGCAGTTTGTGGAAGATTATTTTCAGTTGAATTTTGCGTCGTTTCTCCGCCGGTATTTCAAGGGCAGCCGGGGAGATGAGATCAAAAGAAATATCACGCCCGCCAAATTCAGGCAGCTTTTCGGGACCCTGTCTCCGGCCCAGTTACAGATCATCAACGATAACAAATCGCAGCACATGGTGGTGGCGGCAGGACCGGGAAGCGGCAAGACACGGGTCCTGGTGCACAAGCTGGCATCCCTTCTGTTAATGGAGGACGTCAAACATGAGCAGCTGCTCATGGTGACCTTTTCAAGAGCTGCGGCCACGGAATTCAAGAAACGGCTCATTGCACTGATCGGCAATGCCGCCGGGTTTATCGAGATCAAGACCTTTCATTCCTATTGTTTTGACCTGCTCGGCAGAATCGGCACCCTTGAAAAATCGGGCGGGATTATCCGGAAAACCATTGCCAAAATCAGGAACGGCGAGGTGGAGCCTGCCCGGATCGCCAAAGCCGTTTTGGTGATCGACGAAGCCCAGGATATGGACGCGGATGAATACGCGTTGATCCGTGTTCTGGCGGATCAGAATCCGGACATGCGGATCATTGCCGTGGGAGATGACGACCAGAATATTTATGAGTTCAGAGGCGCCAGCTCCAAATATCTGGAACAGTTCATTGCCGATAAGAACGCAGTCATGTATCAGCTTGTGGAAAATTTCCGGAGCAGACAGAATCTGGTTGAATTTTCAAACCAGTTTGCTGCAAAGATCCGCCGCCGGTTGAAAGACACCCCTATTGTCGCCCGGCAGGCCGGCTCCGGAAGCATCAGAATCGTCCGCTATCGCAGCCGTCATCTGGTTTCTTCCCTGGTTCAGGACCTTGTTTCCACACGGCTTGCCGGGACCATCTGCGTGTTGACCCACACCAATGAAGAAGCCCTGCAGGCAGCCGGCCTTCTGCTGAAAAACCGGATGCCGGCAAAGCTGGTCCAGACCAATGAGGGGTTCAATCTGTACAATCTGTCGGAAATCAGATATTTTCTGGACCAGCTCCATCTGAAAGACGATACGTTTATCATAGATGTTCAGGTATGGGAAGCGGCCAGGCGAAAATTGGAGAATGATTACAGAAACAGCGCGAAACTGGATATCTGCCTGAACATGATCAAGGGGTTTGAGGCGGCCAGTCCGCAGAAAAAATACCGGTCCGATCTGGAGGTGTTTATCCGGGAATCCAGACTGGAGGATTTTTCAGACGCCCCCGGGGATGTCGTTCTTGTATCCACCATGCACAAAGCCAAAGGAAGAGAGTTTGATCATGTGTTTATCCTGCTGGACAATTTCGATCTGAGCACTGATGAAAAGAAACGCCTGGTGTATGTGGCCATGACCCGGGCGAAACAGAATCTGACCATCCATCTGAACGCCCCTTTTCTGGATGATCTGCCGGTTCAGGGAATGGCGCGGATCGACAATCATGAACAACAGTTTCCTCCGGATCAGCTGGTCATGCAGTTGGGCCACAAAGATATCTGGCTGGATTATTTTCGTGGCCGGCAACGTGAAATTTCACACCTGAAAAGCGGGGATGGATTAATCGTGCGTGACAACCGCTGCCTGGACAAAAAAGGGGTGCCCATCGTCACATTTTCCAGATCGTTTTCAAACCGACTGGAAAAACTTTGCCGGGCCGGGTATGCGCCTGCCCGGGCCGCTGTGAATTATATCGTCTACTGGCAGAAAGAAGATTCAGAAAAGGAAATCAGAATTGTCCTGCCTGAACTGTTTTTGGAAAAGAAGACCGGATGCTGATTCGGAAATTTAACTGCCGGAATCATAAACCAGCAGCCACTGCTGCGTAAAACTGTTACCCAAGGCTCCCGGCCGAACAAGGAAAATAAAGGGATACAGATTGAATCAGTTTTTTTTATTGATGACAGCGGTTTTTTTATGTTTTTCAATAACAGCATGCAGCCACGTACCTGATTCCCGGCGAAGAGCGCAAGGCCAAGATCGAACAGAACATGCATGCAGCCACGCACCTGATTCCCGGCCGTTAAAAAACAATGCCGTGTCAAATAAAGAAACCGTAACAGATCGATTGTACTCACAATACGATAAATGGAAAGGTGTCAGATATAAAATGGGCGGGCTGAGTAAAAATGGTGTTGATTGTTCAGGCTTTGTCTATTTAACCTATCTGGAATTATTTGATAAAAAATTGCCTCGTTCCACCAGGTTACAGTCTCAGATCGGTAAAGAAATTCAAACAGACAAACGCCGTTCAGGGGATCTGGTGTTTTTTAAAACCGGTTGGACGGTAAGGCATGTAGGCATTTATTTAGAAAACAGTTCATTTATGCATGCATCCAAGAAAAAAGGGGTTATGATTTCGAGGTTGGATGATCCTTATTGGAAATCAAAATATTGGAAAACAAAACGGGTCGGTTTTTAAAAATGAACCCCCTGCACGTCAGTGGATCAACCCGAGCACGCCGATAATAATGAGATAAACGGCAACGATATAATTCAATAATTTCGGCATAATAAAAATCAATATGCCGGCGAGAAGAGAAACTACGGGTTGTGGTGAGATATCTAACTGCATGGCTTTGTCCTTTCCAAACGCGGCATGAACCGATATTTCATCCGTTCATGGACTCGATTATGGGGTAAACGTTTCATTCTTTCTTGTTACTTCAATCTTTGTGCCAGCGTTGTAACATGCAGGGCTGTTTTCCATATCTATCTGATTTCGTTTGATCAATCAATTACAAGCGTAATATCGGGTTGCCATGCGCAGCCATAAAAAAAAGATCATATGCGACCAGTGGCCATATATGGCCGGGTTTTTGGGAAGGCTCCCATCACAGGTCCCATGGAACTGCAGATGGAGGCGCTTGAAATTTTAATTGATTTTATCCCATAAGCATGCCATTTAAGCGGTTCACACAATCGGCGCATAAAAAGGAGAAACCATGACAAACGATGATTTCAAAAGCAGGGAAAATTCAAAGCCGTGCCGTGTTGTATCGCGCCGTTGCTTTATAAAAGTTACCGCCGGCACCGTTGCATGTGTTTCTTTGGGTCCATGGATGCTTGGATGCAAACACGGTGACAGCGGGGTTGTAAATGTCCCGCCTTATTCGATTGATTCCGATGTTTATACGACGCTTGATAGAACCATTGAGCCCGAATTAACATCAAAGGCTATTTTACCGGAAGATCTCAACCTTATTTCAGAATACGATCAAAATGGATATGGTGTCTGGACGTATGGCGGACCGCTGGTTTGTGAACAGCGCGTCGATATCATGGGGGACTATTCCCCTCCGCAAAGCAGTCATTGTGCCACATTGTTAAGATTTTTCAGCATCACGGATATCCATATCACGGATAAAGAATCGCCTTCCCAGTTGATCTATATGCAACAGCTGAATTCATGTGGTTTCGAAGCCGGTGTCACGTCAGTTTATTCGCCTGTCATGATGTACACACCCCATGTGCTGGATGCAGCGATCCAGACGGTAAACGCCCTGCATAAAAAAGATCCCGTCGACTTCGGCATCTCTTTGGGGGATACCTGCAACAGCACCCAGTACAACGAGTTAAGGTGGTATATCGATGTCCTTGACGGCAAGGTGATCCAACCCAGTTCCGGTGCGCATGCGGGCGCCGATGATATCGATTATCAGAAACCTTTCAAAGCCGCCGGGCTTGACCCGTCGATTCCCTGGTATCAAACCATCGGCAATCACGATCATTTCTGGCTTGGCTCCATCCCGCCGGACGGCAGATACGGCGATGACCCGAAATTGCGGGAATCCTGCATCAGCGACCAGGTCATTGCCATGTCAAATACAGTCTGCCGCGCCAACGACATATACAGCCATAAAAACCCTGAAGAGACCCTTTACTATATGGGCGTCCTTGACGGCACGACCCCGAACGGTAAGATCATAAAATATGGTCCGGTTGACAACTTCAGCACGCCCCCCGAAATTGTTGCCGACCCGGACCGCTATTCACTGACCAAGACCCAGTGGATTGAGGCGTTTTTTAACACCTCGACCAAACCCGTTGGCCATGGCTTTGACCGGGTGCCTCCGGGACAGGAGCCCGGCTTTGCCTGTTACAGTTTTATACCAAAAGCGGAAATACCCATTAAAGTGATTGTCCTGGATAACACCCAGAGGGAAGACGACCAATCCACGGCCATCCACGGGCATGGTTTCCTTGATAAAGCCCGCTGGCAATGGCTTAAAGAAGAGCTTGCGGACGGAGATGATCAGGATCAACTCATGATCATTGCGGCGCATATCCCCATTGGCGTTCAAAAAGCAGGAACCTTTATGGAGTGGCTTGATAATTCCGCCAACCCCGATGCGCCGCAAAATGCGGTGGACCTGCCCGAATTACTGGAAGAACTTCACCGCCATCCCAATCTGCTGATGTGGGTCGCCGGTCATCGGCATGTGAATGCCGTTAAGGCATTTGAATCACCTGATCCGGTCCACGCGCCTGAAAATGGTTTCTGGCAGGTGGAAACCTCATCGCTGCGTGATTTTCCCCAGCAGTTACGCATGTTTGATATCAAGCTCAACAGCGACTACACGATTTCCATTTTCACGACCAACGTGGATCCGGCAGCCAAACCAGGCACGCCTGCCTGGACCTCCCGCAAGTATGCGGTGGCAGCCCAGCAGATTGTCAACACCGGGGTGATATATCAAGCGGATCATCAGTCCAACTACCGGGTCGACCCAGCCACTCAAACCGAAGTACGCGTGGATGGCAGAGTTGTAATGGACCCGGGCATTCGGCCGATGCCGACGGGTTCGTATAATGCTGAGCTGCTTAAACAGCTGAGCCCGGCAATGACAGCGAAGATGCAAATGCTGTTTCCCACAATATAGGCAGATCTCAGGCGGCTTTTTTTACCATCAATTCTCTTGTTTTTGCCACTTCCGTACTCGCCACATACTCATCAAAGCGCATCAACCGGTCGATAATACCGGCGGGTGTGAGCTCGATGACCCGGTTGACGAGCGTATTGACAAATTCATGGTCATGGGAGGTGAAAAGCACCACCTCGGGAAAATCGATCAGGCTGTTATTCAATGCCGTGATGGATTCGAGATCCAGGTGATTGGTGGGCTCGTCCAGGATCAGGACATTGGATCGGGCAAGCATCATGCGGGAAAGCATGCAGCGCACTTTTTCCCCGCCGGAAAGCACATCCGTGGTTTTGAGGGCTTCCTCCCCTGAAAAGAGCATACGTCCCAAAAACGTGCGGGCAAAGCTTTCTCCCTCTTTGGGCGGGGCAAACTGAAGCAGCCATTCAATCAGGTTCAGGTTTTGGTTGAAATACCCCTGGTGCTCTTTGGGAAAATAGGAATGGCTGATGGTGGTTCCCCACCGGTAACTGCCTGTATCCGGTTTCATTTCTCCTGCAATGATCTGGAAAAGGGTGGTTTTGGCCAGGCTGTTATTTCCCATGAAAGCGATTTTGTCGTTTTTATTGACGGTAAAACTGACATTATCAAGAATCTTTTCCCCGTCAATGGTCTTTGAAAGCCCTTCCACTTCAAGGATAATATTGCCGCAGGGCCGTTCCGGGGTAAACCGGATAAACGGATAATTTCTGGATGATACGGGCATGTCTTCAATGGTCAGTTTTTCCAGCAGTTTTTTTCTGGACGTGGCCTGTTTGGACTTGGAGGCATTGGAAGAAAATCTCTGGATAAAGGTCTTGAGTTCATTGGCCCGGTCCGTGATCTTTTTGTTGTCAGCCTGTTTTTGCTTCAGGTTCAACTGGCTGGCCTGGTACCAGAAATCATAATTGCCCGCATACACGGCAATTTTATTAAAATCAATATCGGCAATGTGGGTGCAGACCTGATTCATGAAATGCCGGTCATGGGATACCACAATGACGGTATTTTTAAACCGGTACAAAAAGTCTTCCAGCCAGGCGATGGAGTGAATGTCCAGATTGTTGGTGGGCTCATCGAGCAACAGCACATCCGGGTTTCCGAACAGGGCCTGGGCCAGGAGCACCCGGACTTTTTCACCGCCTTCCAGTTCTTTCATTTTTCTGGTGTGCAAAGGTTCTGCAATACCCAGATTTTTGAGCAGGACCGCTGCTTCAGACTCTGCATCATATCCGTTCATTTCCTCAAATTCAATTTCCAGCTCCCCGGATCTCAGACCGTCTTCATTTGAAAAATCAGGCTTTGCATACAAGGCTTCGCGTTCAGCCATGACTGCATACAGTTTTTTGTGCCCCATGATGACCGTATCCAGCACCCCGTGGGTGTCAAAGGCAAAGTGATCCTGTCGTAACACGGCAATTCTTTCTTTGGGGCCCACACTGATGTCGCCGGCATCCGGTTCAATCTCTCTGGCCAGAATTTTTAAAAAAGTGGATTTTCCCGCCCCGTTGGCCCCGATAAGCCCGTAACAGTTTCCGGGTTTGAACATGATGTTTACATCTTTGAACAGCACCTGTTTGCCATAAGCCAGGGCGATATTGTTTGCACAGATCATAATGTATATTCGCTTCCTTAGGTATTCAATAAAAAAAACCACAGGAAAAGTATCCTGTGGTTGAAAAAATGAACTGTATCATGTCGTTTTTTTAAATAAAATGCAAGACTTTTATCTGTTCAGGACATTGTGAATATTTTGGTTATCCGGACAAACCATTTTGTTGGCTTGATATCTGAAAAATGAGGTTGTTTAATACTGGGGCCTAAAATCGCGGTACCGGTCAGCAGGTGCGAAAAGCGACGGGTAGTAAAAGCTGTGGGACAGAAAATACCGATATATTGATCTTAAATCGGGAACAAAATTGACCAGAAAAGAAGAAAAAATCAGCAGAGAAAAAAAGAAGGACGTAAGGTCAGGAACTGACCTTCAGGCAGGGAGCAGAATCGGTCTGTTTTCGGATCATTCTCTTTGGATGATATTCCGGATGGCCTTTGGCACCTCAAACGCCTGTAACTTTTTTGCAATGTCCGGATCTTGTGTCTCCCGGTATTTCATGAACAGCATCGATATTTTGACGATAAAGGCGAACGCCCGATATAAAAGCAGGACAATGGTTGCAATCTGTACCAGGATATCTGCCCTTACCTTATTATACACAATGGGTTTTTCCAGGATATTCAGGGTTTCTTTGACGGTACTGTTGGATCGTTCAGAGGCGGACCTGCAGCGCTTGATCTCATTGTACAGCCGGGTTCCCCGGGGAATTTCATTCAACAGCCGGGGGTGTTGATGAATAAAGGAATGGGTTGTATAACCGCAGGTTTTTTTCAGATGATTACACGCTTTGATATCATAGGCTTTGTCAAGAATACGTATGCCCGGTGCCTTCAGTTTCAGGCACTGTTTCATGCAGCAGAACGTCAGTCGTTGACGGGCAGCATCAAAGCCATTGGTCCGGGTGGGCATGCCACATGGGGCATAAGGCCAGCCGTTGCGGTCATACCCTCGCTCCCTGAGTGCTTTGGCAGTCAGGTTTTCTCTTCTGGCATTGTAATCGATAATGGGAATGGATCCATTGTCCCTTAAAAAGGTATAATTTTCCGTGTTATCATACTTGGCATCTGCAATATCAATTTTTGGTCGGCAGTCATGGTGGGATCGGGTCTGCTGTCCCAGGGTGATGATTTTTTCCCCTTCTTTGCCGTTTCCCGCCATATTCACAACACCTACCGGCAGTTCCAGCTTCAGGTCCAGTTCAACCGAAGTGGAGAGGACCATGTTGTATCCAAATATTTTTTGTTTTCTGGCTGAATTTTTTGGGTCATTTCGGACCCCGATCCGGGCATCAGTGTCTGTGGGTATTTTGGGGCATCTGAGAATGATTCGGTCCAGGTCCGGTGCCAGCTCGGCAATGTTGGTCCGGATGGTATTCAGACACAGCCCCTGTTTGTCCAGCTGTTCCTTGACCCCGAAGAGCATGGCGGTATGGATCTGATTTTGAGACATAGCGTCGTCCATAACACTGATTTTCATGACCAGTGCTTCAATTCTGGGCCGCTTTACCTTTTCAGGAAGTGTGTCGCAGGGACAATCGATCTTGATCTTGAACGGTTTTTCAAGATCAACCTTGGCCAGGTTGTTCAACCGGTAAAACACCTGCTTTTTAACCCGGTCGATGACGTCATTGGCTTCAATTCGTTCACACTGTCCGGAAAAACAGGTGCAGCCTTTATACCTGGCCCGGGTGGGGAATAAGGTGCCGTCATGGGCAATGATGTCAAAGGTGATCATTTCAAGCTGGTGAAAAATATCCACCAGAATATGGAAAATTTCATTGTACAGTCCTTCTCCCAGCCGGAGCTTGAAGTGGGAAAACGTGCCCTTGGTGGGAATATGGTTCATATCAATGCCGGCGTAGGTCCGATACGCCCGGCCTTTGTCCTTGTCCCGAAGATCCTTGAGGAACCGGTCCATGTTCGGGTATTGATCGATGTACCGGAACAGCTCCAGCAGAAACAAAGAGACCGGATCATATGGTGGAGGACTTTTCATGGTGTAAAGGTGAGCGGTCAGGGACCGGACAAAGGAAAAATCGATCAACGAGATGATCATCCGCGAAAATCCGCCCTGAACATCCCCGTTGGGAAGGACTTTGACAAACCGTTTTTTGAACTGATAAGACGAGAGAAGGTTCAGGCAGGGAAAAGGAATACTGTTGGCTACCGAGATCCGGGCATTGATCCCGTTAAGCTTTCTGCTGATACTGCCGATATCAAACCGCCTGAGAGATGCCATCTCCGATCAACAGCTTTTTAAAATGTTTATGCAGCGGGTACACATACACATCCTTGATTTTGTCATGCTTCAGATGCTTGTGTCCTTTTTTGGACGTCCCCTTGGTCTCACCCACCAGAATCCAGTTGGAGGCTTGATAGCAGGTGCCCTTGAACCGGTCCTGTTCCACAAAGGTCTCCAGCAGATATAATGGAAAATGATACATCTTATGCCAGTCCTCGCTGATCCGCTTGATGTTCAGCGCCAGAACCCTGGAAGCCAGACACTTTACAGTGACCCAGGGAAGAATCAGGTACCGGGTATTATTTGCAATATAATGAAGGCGTTCGTTTTTAACCGGCTTTGGCCATCCGATGAATTGTTCTCTGGATTTGACAGCCCAGGCAGCCGATCCCCAGCCGATGCAGGCCAGGGGCACATCTCCTGCAAACGCCATGTATTTGAGATGATTGCCCACAATCTGGGAATATCCAAGGTAATGAAACTGATCCACCAGACTGTTGTAAAGAGGTTCATGCTCTGTATACCGGACCATCTCCACCCGGACAGGACCAAGCTCTTTAAGGGTGCAGTTGATGGGAGTCTGATCCACATGAATCATGACGGCAGGCTTGCTGACGTTATGGGAACCGCATTTTGCAGGTGGGTATTTGATCAACCCTTTTCGGTAAAGGGTCAAAAGCAGTTCCCGGCAGGCCATGTCCTTGAGCCGGCCGCTGGGCTGAACCCAGTTCCAGTGTTTGCAAAGTTCCCGGGATATATGGGTCCGACCCTTGTCCCAGTGCTCGTTAACCACCGCCTGGATAACAGGCAGATCTTCGGCGGTGATTTTGCGGTTTCTGATGATTAAAGGTTCCATGAAAAAGCTTATAGCAAAAAGGAAAAGGGGACGCCAGCAAAAAATGCACGAATTTGAAAAAATTTTTAGCTGGCTTTGTCAAAGAGTGAAGGCAATTGACGATGGCGGCGATGGAAAAAAAGCGGGTTGAAATGAAAACGAGGCGGGTTGAAACTGGTTGGTTTTATGCGGCTCCTGCAGTATTAAACAGCCTCAAAAATGATATGGAAATACAGTCCGGTTTTCAACAAACCAAAAAGGAGACAGCATGCTCAATTTTCAATTATCCGACACCCAGAAAGAGATACGCAGCAATGCCAGGCGGTTTGCCCTCAAAGAAGTGCTGCCAAAGGCCTGGCAGTATGATGAAAAAGACCAGACCCCCATGGATGTGCTTGAAAAAGCCTTTCATGTCGGGGTGATGAATTCGGACATCCCAAAAGCCTATGGCGGCAAGGGATATGGCCTTTTGGAAGGGGCGTTGATCACCGAGGAGATCTCCGCGGCCTGCCCTGGGATTGCCACCTCCATTTTTGACAATTCCCTGGGCATGGAGCCCATTATCCTGTCGGACAATGAAACGGCGAAACAGAAATATCTCACGGATATTGCCAAAAATTTCAAACTGATCTGTTTTGCTACTTCTGAGGCGTTCATGGGCTCTGATGTTTCCGGTATCCGGTGCCGGGCGAAAAAAGAAGGCGATGATTATATTCTGAACGGCACCAAGTTCTGGATCACCAATGGGGGCATTGCCGACTACATGACCATTTTTGCCACGGTGGATCCAGACAAAAAGCATGACGGGATCTGTGCGTTTGTCGTTGAAAAAGAATGGGAAGGGGTGGCCGTGGGAAAACCCATCCCGAAAATGGGGCAGCGCTGCTCCAACACGGCTGGATTGTCCTTTCACAATGTCCGGGTGCCGGCTGAAAATGTCATTGCAGAACCTGGAAAGGGATTTATGCTGGCCATGAAAACCTTTTCCCGGACCCGGCCCATGATCGGGGCCTTTGCCGTGGGCGCGGCCAGATCCGCCATGGAATTTGCCATCTCATATGTCAAAAAGCGCAAGGCCTTCGGCACCCCAATCGTCAATTTTCAATCCCTTCAGTTCAAGATTGCCGAGATGTTTCAGAAGATCGAGACCGCAAGGCTGCTTGTTCACAAGGGCGCCTGGGAAGCGGACAATCTGCCTGACCCCACCATCTCTGCATCCGTTGCAAAAATGTATGCCACAGAAGCAGCCTGGGAGGTGGTGGACGAAGCCCTCCAGATACTGGGCGGGTTTGGATATACCCAAATGTTTCCTGTGGAAAAACTGATGCGGGATATAAGGCTTTACCGGATTTACGAAGGCACCAGCGAAATCCAGCGAATGATCCTGGCAGGCCATGCATTGAACACCTATGAGCCGGTCATGCCGGATTTGTCTGAATTCCCCGTATCAAAAGATAAACCGCTTGAAAAAGATGCCGGGATCTGGCGCTGTTCCATGTGCGGGCATGTCCATTACGGAGAAGAACCGCCTGAGACCTGCCCGGTCTGCCTGTTTCCCAGGGGAGCGTTTAAATTGTACGGGCATGACAGCCATGAATAAAAAGTTGATTTCCTGTCAGGTCAATGACCTGTCCCAAGCACCTGACACAGCCTTGTTTGATTTTGCAAACAAAGAAACCGTCCGGCATGTCCATGATTTTCATCGCAGCCTGCCGGGTTACAGGCCCACCCCGCTGGTCCGGCTGCCGGGCCTGGCCGGTTATCTGGGAATAAACCAGCTGTGGATCAAAGATGAAAACCATCGCTTTGATTTAAAGGCGTTCAAAGTCCTGGGGGCCAGTTATGCCATGGCAAAATGCCTGGGTGACGTGATCGGATTAGATGATGATGAATTAACCTACCATAATATCATTGCCCGCAAATCCGCCTATGATCACATCACTTTTGTGACGGCCACGGACGGCAATCATGGAAGGGCCGTTGCCTGGGCTGCGAAACAGTTCGGCTGCAAAGCCGTGGTGTATCTGCCCAAAGGGTCTTCATTGATCAGATTGGAAGCCATCCGACATTATGGGGCCCAGGCATCGATCACGGGCATGAATTTTGATGACAGCGTAATGCATGCCAGCCGCAAAGCACAGGAAAACGGCTGGACACTGCTCCAGGACACCTCCTGGGAAGGGTACGAAACAGTTCCGCGCCATATCATGCAGGGCTATTCAACACTGATAACCGAATCCATCGGCCCGGGAAAAAAGCATCTTCCGACCCATGTCTTTGTACAGGCCGGTGTGGGATCGTTTGCCGCTGCCATGGTTGGAACCCTTGTCAGCCTGGCCGGCGGGGATGCACCGACATTTATTGTGGTGGAACCTGAAGGCGCCCCGTGTCTGTTTGAATCCATTAAAAATGGGGAACGGGTCAGGATCAAGGGTGATTTGGCCACTATCATGGCAGGACTGTCATGCGGGGAGCCCAGTCTGATGGGCTGGGAGATACTGAAATCAGGTGCCCATGCCTTTTTGATGTGCGCGGATGAAATCGCCCGGAAAGGGATGAAGGTGCTGGGCAATCCTTTGGCAACAGATCAACCTGTCATTTCCGGAGAATCCGGTGCTGTGACACTCGGCGCATTGTTTGAAATAATGACTGCCAGACAGAACATGAAAATAAGAAAGGATATCTGCCTGAACAGCGATTCCAGCGTATTGCTGTTTTCAACGGAGGGAGATACGGATCCGGATCTGTATCGTGACATTGTCTGGGGTTAGAAAAGGGGTGAAAATGTACAGAAAAGCGATTTCCCCGGGGTGTTATGATCGCAGTTTTTTGTCCAACCAGTCCGCCACAACCTGTTTGATCCGTGTCCGTCTGTCAGAGGGCGGCAGGGTTCGGCAGATGGCGTCGATGTAGCCTCGGTCTTTGACCTGCTGCAGGGCCGGTGTAAAATTGATGTCAAACACCCACCCGATCTGGAGCAGCTTGAAATCATTCAGGTTCTTTACATGGCGGGCATTTACGATGTCTTTATTTACCACACGGTCGTACACCTGATCTGAGATGTCGGAAGTATCGGCCAGGCCCAGTTCAACGGCCGGGTTGTCCTCCTGGTTCCGGTGCTGGTAATGGTCGATGAGCACCCGCCAGATATCCAGTTTGTCCGCATCCCGCAGCAGCCTTGCATAAAACAGGCATTCTTCGGTGTCATCATCCGGCAGTGCGGCCCGGTTGTGATAAGAGATCACCCGGCAGATCAGGTCTGCCTGATCTGCGGGCAGGCAGTCCAGCACCTGGTGTTGCTGCAGAATTTTTACCCCCAGCTCGGCATGGTTTTCTGATCTGTGGTCCACAAAGGTGCGGTACCGGGCATACTGTGCAAACCGGCCGATATCGTGAAACAGGGCCATGACGGCAGCCAGGTCCCGGGATTCGTTATCCAGGCCCAGTTGATCCGCCATCCACAGAATTTCCTGAACCACCCGGTCTGAATGATCTTTTTTCAGCCGGATGTTTGTCACCACATCCAAGGCGGTGTCTTTTCCGGCTGTGAACCCTGCCACATACCGGTCAAACCAGTTTCTGAACATATCTTTTTTTATTTTTGTTTCCATGATACACCGCATAGATAAGAACATGCTCATATGTAAATGTCAAACGTTCTATTTAACTTTATTATGGCATATGATTCAGGAAATAAACGATTCAGGAGAAATACCATGACACGCAAATCAGCAAGAGCACTGCTCACGATTTTAGCGGCTCTGCTTGCAGCTGTGCTGGCCCATTGGGGCTGCGACCGGTCAACGCGGGCGGAAGACAGTGATCTTCAGCTAACCCGCACGGTGGTGATGTCCGGACTCAGTGATCCCTGGGATCTGGCATTTGCCCCGGACGGGACCATGCTGTTTACGGAAAAATGCCGGGGGCTGTCTGTGCGCACTTTGGATGGGACGGTCCGGCGGTTGTTTGGAACTGCCGGTGCCGTCCTGCCTGCCCAGGATTTTTTCTGCCAGGGACAAAGCGGGATGCTGGGGGTGGCCCTGGATCCGGCGTTTGATGAAAACCGCCTGGTGTACGTGTACATGGCTTCAAATGCCGGCGGGACTAAGACCAACCGGGTGGTACGACTCAGGGTTGACAAAGATTACGCGGGTGTTTCCGACCGCAGGGACATTGTCACCGACATCTCATTCAAGCAGTCATTGAACCGGTGGGGCGGTGCCGGCGCCCACAGCGGCGGCCGCATCCGGTTCAGCCCGTTTGACGGCACTCTTTACGTCACCACGGGCGACAACCATGACGGGCCGTTGCCCCAAGACCTTTCCCGCCTGGGGGGCAAGATCCTGCGCATCGATGGTGACGGCAACCCGGCGTCCGGGAACCGGGCCCCGGCCGGCGGTGATCCGCGCATCTACACGTATGGCCACCGCAATGTGCAGGGCATTGACTTTCATCCTGCCACGGGCCGGGCCTTTGCCAGTGAACACGGCCCCGGCCATGACGATGAGGTAACCCCCCTGGCACCGGGCGGCAACGGCGGCTGGGATCCGGCGCCGGGAAAAGGGGTGTCCTGTCCGGCGGATTATTGCGGGTATATGTCCAATAATTCCGAGGGCACACCAACATCCATGACCGACCTGGACCGGTTCCCGGACGCACTCAAACCATCATGGAACAACCGGGGTGTTTCCGAGGGGATGAGCCCGTGCGTCTTTTTGAAAGGATCTCTTTGGAAGGGCTGGGAGAACCGGTTGGCAGTGGGATTTCTGCGCGGGAAACGTATTGAGCTATTGGAGATGGACGCGGAAGGCATGACGGTCGGAACCGCTGTGGTCGCCGGCCTGCCCACAGAGCGGATTCGATCTCTGGTCCTGGGGCCAAAGGGCGCACTGTATGTGGCCATTGACGCAGGGGAGATCTGGCGGCTGGAAAACGCTGCTCAATAAGCAGCGCAGGATCAAAATCCGGCCCATGGCAGACATAAGTTATCGTCCTTTGGAATTGAAAAACCGGTTCAAAGTGCGTATAAGTTCAATTTGGTTGTGTGATGCTGACTGGCTGGTGTGTCAGGCGGAATCAAATGGTTAATAAAATATCATAAGGAAACTTTAAATGGGTATTATATCCTGGATTATCATGGGATTGACCGGTGGATATTTGATGGATGATTAGCACGGAAACACTGGCTGTTGCCTGCGGCATCGGCAGTGCCGCCGCCTGGGGAGCCGGGGATTTCAGCGGCGGGATGGCGTCCCGCAAAGGCAATGTGCTGACGGTGGTGCTGGTTTCCCAGTTAATCGGGGGCCTGTTCCTGCTGGGGATGGCTGTTTTTTCCGGGGAAGCCATGCCCCCGGTCCGGCACCTGATGTATGGGGCATTTGCCGGGGTTTTCGGCAACATCGGGCTGATTGCGCTGTACCGGGGGTTGTCCACGGGGCGCATGGGCATTGTGGCGCCGTTGTCAGCCGTACTCACGGCTCTGGTGCCCATCGGATATACGGCAGTTTATGCCGGCCTGCCCTCCATGACCCGGTTTGCCGGGTTTGTGTGTTTCGGCATTGCCGTGTGGCTGTTGTCTTCGGCAGATACCGGGTTCCGCATGACCGGCCGGGAGCTGTTGCTGTCCTGTATCGCAGGTGTCGGTTTTGGCCTGTTTTTCATTTTTATCGATAAAGCCAATGACCTGGCTATTTTCTGGTCTTTGGTCTGGGCCCGGGTGGCATCGGTTGCCTTTTTATTCACCGTGGTGATGGTGGTGGGAAAAACAGGCACTCCCAAGGCGGGGCAGTGGCTTTTCATTGTCATGAGCGGGGTCCTGGATGCCCTGGGCAATCTTTTGTTTTCCACGGCCGCCCACCTGGGCCGCCTGGATGTGTCCGCCGTGCTGTCATCGCTTTATCCGGCTGCCACAGTCCTGCTGGCCTGGCTGTTTTTAAAGGAAAAACTGCGGCGCCGGCAGTGGATGGGGGTGGGAATTGCATTTATCGCGTTGGGACTGATTTCCATATGATGAATTCAACCACTTCTCATACGGATGTTTATGATGCAACCGCCAAAGGGACCCGGGTGGCGGAATGGCTGATAAACGCCGGTGTCGATCATGTGGGCATGAAAGAAGATGTCTCCCGCAAAGGGCCGGGCTATGTGCTGGCCAATGGCGGGATCAAGGTCCATCTGATTTCCTGCGACCATCTTGATACCGCCATTGATGAGATTATGGCAACCGACATTTGAATTCAGCAGTTTTTTCTGCCGCAACCGCCACCCATACCGCGACCGCCGCCCATGCCCTGGCCGCCGCCGCCTCCCATGCCGCGACCGCCGCCGGCAACGCCTCTGCCGCGACCACCACCGCCCATACCTCTGCCGCCGCCGCCCATGCCTCTCCCGCTGCCGGGCGTACCCTGGCCCTGGCCTGTGGCCGGCGCTCCGGATGTGCCTGAAGGCGCTTTTTTAAAAGCTTCCACTGCCTGGCGGACGTTGCCGGCATGGCCCGTATACACGGGGATATTCTGGGCGTTAAACACATCCATGGCTTTGGGACCGCAACTGCCGGTTAACACCGCCGCAGCACCTTTGTCAATCACAAACCCGGCCGCCTGAACGCCGGCCCCGCTGGTCTGGGAATTGTGATCATTGGGAAACCCTTGAGTTTCCATGGTATCGGTATCGATAATCAAAAAATAGTCGCACCGGCCGAACCGTTGATCGATCTGGGCATCAAGATCCTGACCCGAGGCACTGACTGCTATTTTCATTTTTCCTCCTGTAAACGCTGTTGTATGATTGACTCAAAATACGGTGTTACACCGCCATTTTTTCGGCAATTTTTTTAAATGCCGCTGTAATGGGAGATTGGGTGAATTGCTGCTGAAATGCCATCCCGTTGTCGCTGCATCTGACCATTTCCGGATCAAAGGCAATTTTGCCTAAGAAAGGGATGCCATAGTTCCGGGCTGTTTTTTCACCCCCGCCTTCGCCGAAAAGCTCCACAACCTTGTGGCAGTGGGGGCAGGTGAATCCGCTCATGTTTTCAATGATGCCGAAAATTTCCATCCGGACATTTTTACAGAAACTGATGGATTTCCGGATATCCGCCAACGCCACTTCCTGGGGCGTGGTCACGATCACGGCTTTGGCGTCCGGGATCAGCTGGGCCACGGTCAATGGTTCGTCCCCCGTACCCGGAGGACAGTCGATGATCAGGTAATCCAGATCCCCCCAGCTGACATCTCCGATGAATTGACGGATGGCGCCGTGTTTGACCGGACCCCGCCAGATCACAGCTTCATCCCTGTTGGGCATCAAAGATTCCATGGAAATGATTTTCAGGTGATCTGAATAGGCAATAGGGACCATTTTCTGGGTATCATCCGCTTTTAACATGCCGGATATTCCCAGCATGTGCGGGATATCCGGACCATGCAGATCCACATCCAGCAATCCCACCTGATGGCCCATACCGGCCAGGGCAATGGCCAGGTTGACAGACACGCTGGTTTTTCCCACCCCGCCTTTGCCGCTCATAATAATAAATTTTTGTTTGATTCGGGTCAAAGACTGTCTGGCTTGTTCATCCGGGTCCGGACCCGGCATCTGGCCGGCAATTTGACCCTTGTTTTTAATAGGTGTTGCCATGTCAAGGTTTCCTTTTGGTTGAGCGATATTTGATATGTCATGACCTTTTTAAAGTCGGTTCAGTTATTACTAAAGACTGAAAAGCAAGGTTCGTACCATGTGGTATAAAAAAGAAAATCACCTGAAACCCTTATGTTTCGGGGCACCCACGGATACGGGCACACGGGGGCCCGGCACAGACAGGTTGCAGTGCTGCGATATTTTTGTATAAAGTCGCATTATTGCCTCAAGGCGTGATTCCGAACTAAGAATTGACAATTCAGCCATGTTGTGTGCATATTACCGGATCAATATTAACGCTGAAAAAAGGAGTCAACAATGGCGGGTTTGAACAAAGTGATGCTCATCGGAAACCTGGGCCGGGACCCGGAAATCCGGTATTCCCAGCAGGGGTTGGCAGTGGTGAATTTTTCAATTGCCACCAGCGAACAATGGACGGATAAAAATACCGGAGAAAAACAGGAAAAAACCGAGTGGCACCGGGTGGTGGCATTTGGCAAACCAGCTGAAATTCTGGAGAAGTATCTGTCCAAAGGCAGCCAGGTGTACATTGAGGGCCGGCTTCAGACCCGGAATTATGAAAAAGACGGCCAGACTCATTACATCACGGAAGTGGTGACCAGCAATTTTCAGTTTCTGGGCGGCCGGTCCGACAATCAGGGCAATGATCAGTCTTCGGGCGGATATCAAAAAGAGCCGTCCCGTGGCGGATACCCGCAGCAGGGGGGGGCAGCACCCAGCCAGCAGAACTTTCAGGGATCAACCCGTCCGGGTGGGGGCCAGCCGCCGATGCAGGATGAGGACATTCCGTTTTAAGGCCGCTCAGTTTCTGGGGTTTTCCTTTCGCCACTGCCGGGGACTTTTATATTGGCTGCCCTGGACCCACATGCCGATCCGGCGTTTTCTGGCCTGATCCTGGGCTGCCAGATAAGGGGCGGCATCAAATGTTTTGGGCATACTTCCCTGATACACTTCTGCCAGGCCTGTTTTCACCATTTCCAGATTCATGTTGATGTCATTGATGAACACTTCCGCCAGAATCCGGTTATAACCGCCCAGACCATAGGTTTTCAACGTGACCGACCGGTCATGGATCCGGCGGTTCAGGTACTGGTGTGCCTTTCTGCTGAAAGGCTGGCCCGGTTTTCTGCTGCCTCCGGTTTCCGGTGCGTCAATGCCCACCATGCGTATTTTAAGGGTCAGATCCAGGCCTTTGACCAGCAAAGAATCGCCATCATACACCTTGACTACCTTGAACTGCCGCTCGGATGAGACCTGGTTCCGGGTTTCTGATTCAAGCACCTTTGCATGGTCGGCATTTCCCGGCGGGGAAACATTGGAAAAATGCCGGACCCCGTCTGAATCGATCCAGGTGAACACATCCCCTGCTACCGGCATGACAAGGCCCAACAGCGCCAGAAAAAGGATCAGATATTTAAGCAATCGACTCATGGGGATCTCATTGATCGGCAAAAATCAGTCCGGCCCAGTTTTTATCTGTTTTTTCCCAGACAGGGGTCAACCCGTATTTTGTAAAACAGGTCTTTAACGCGTCCGCTTCCCATGTCCGGATGCCTGAAAAAATGAGAAAACCGCCGGGGTTCAGACGCTTCCAAAAAAGCGGTGCCAGGGTTTCCAGAGTCGGGGTCCTCAGATTGGCGCACACGATTCCCAGCCCGGGACCGGTTTCCGGCATGGGATGTTTAAATACGGGTATTCTGCCAGAAAGATCGTTCAGGTCAATGTTTTTTTTGGCTTCACTCACGGCATTGGGGTCAATATCATAGGCCAGACATCCGGATACCCCGGCCAGGCACAGGGCAATGGCCAGGACCCCGGAACCCGTGCCGATATCCGCCCCTGAGGTCTGAAAAATGGAGGCATGGGGCCGGATGTGGAAAAACAAATGTTCCATGGCACACAGACACAGCCGGGTGGTGGGGTGATGGCCGGACCCGAAGGAGATGCCCGGTTCCAGGCGGATGACATGCAGATCCTGACGGCCTGACCCGTACGAAATGTCCGGCGGTGTCAGCACAAAATGGTCCGTTACTTGGACGGGTTTCTGAAAATTTCTAATGACACTGGTGGTGCCGAAAATTTCCTGATACGTGACATCCTGATGGTTGACCAGGGTTTTGAGAACGGTTTTGGCTTCTGACAAAGGGATGTGCATGGCAGCGGCGATGTCATGCACATAGGCCCGGGCCGTTAACCGGGTGTCGGCATGGTCCAGGATGGCCAGAACGGCCTTTCGGTCAAAGGGGGTCATGTCCTTCTATTTTGAGCAGGTTTTTGTACCAGCAGGCAAACTCGAACATCCCTCTGATTTTTTCCTCTTCATTGATGATGCCCAGACACATTTCCAGGGCTCCCTGGGCAAAGGAGTTGGTGTAGGTGTCCGGGTCGGCCTGGGACAGAAATTCCCGGATCAGCACCTGGGAGGTCCGCTTGGTCTTGTCTTTCCGGATATCGATGGGATCTTTGGGTTCCTGGAACGGGTCCCATTTGTCATACCCTTTTTTCAGGATCTGGCGCTGGCCCCGTTTGCCCATGGCATCGAAAATGGCTTTTTTCTTTTCTTCGATCTGTTCTCTGGTGAAATTATCCATTCTGGGGCACCCCTAAATAGTCTTCGTTGAAATCCGTGATCAGGGCCATGGAAACCGGTATCAGCATTTCATGCATTTTGATGTTCCGGGAATGGATGTCTTTAATGAGCTGTGCGGAAATCAGTTGAAGCTGGGTATAGATCTTGTCCATATTCAGCGTGGGATAAGCGTTTCCCTGGATAAAATTGGTCCGTCCGCAGATATGGCTTTTACCCGCTGTGGACGTGGGAATGCCGTAGATGCGGCAGGTAATGGGCCGAAATTCATACAACAGGCACAAATTGTCAGATCCCAGCAGGGGGCAGCGCACCCGTTCCTGGGACATGCGGCCCACAATTTCCAGCTGATCCGCGCCTTTTTGCACTTTTTTGTACGCATCCCGTTTGAGTTTGACCAGGGCCCGGTCGGTTTTGTCGGCAATTTCCAGCAGATCGTTTTTTTCTTTGCCGGAAAATTTTTCCAGAAATTTGGATTTCAGGTAAAGGGCTTCGATCAGGGGCATGTCAAAAATGGCGTAACAGCAGTCGCTGCATTTTTCCCGGCAGAACACTTCTTTGGGAAATTCCTGTTTCACCCGGTCAAATATCCCGTCCACCACCTGAACCAGGGCTTCATATTGTGTAAAATGTTTTTTCAGATCCAGTGTCATGGGTGTAATCCTTTATTTTCCGATACAGAAATTGTTAAAAATCGTATCCAGTATATCAATTGATGCAGTTTCACCGGTAATGCTGCCCAGCAGGTCAATGCTGTTTTTTAAATCAATGGCCAGGGTCTCTTCCGGCTGCCCGGTCAACAGACCCTGTTTTGCGGATTCAAGAAAAGACAGCGCTTTGGTTAACGCGGTTTTGTGCCGAAGGTTGGGAATCACGGCCGAACCGTCCATGGTCAGATCGCCGATGCAAAGCTGCATGATTTTGTCTTTGAGTGGTTGAATCCCCTGGTTGTGAAGCGCGGAAATATGAATCTTTGGAATCTGATCGCAGATTTCCGGCAGTTCAGGCAGTCCGGGTCCACCGGGTTTGGCCTGTCCGTTCGTGTCCCGGGTCAGATCGATTTTGTTGACCACCACAAGCATGCGTTTATCCAGGGGCACCATTTTTTTAAATTCCATTTCAGACAGGGCCGTTCCGGGTTCCACCATGAACAATACCAGATCCGCACCCCGGATATGATCTTTGGCCCGTTCAATGCCGATGATTTCCACCAGGTCATCCGTGTCATGAATGCCGGCCGTGTCTGTGACCACAAACGGGATTCCGTTCATGGTCATGGCTTCCTGGATGGGGTCCCGGGTGGTGCCGGGAAGGGCCGTGACAATGGATTTTTCTTTGGACAGCAGCCGGTTCATGAGACTGGATTTTCCCACATTGGGTTTGCCGCAGATGGCCAGACAAATCCCTTCTTTCAGAAAACAGGCCTCTTCATGCTGACGGATGAATTCCCGGCACCGGTCCATGACGGAATCGATGTCAGCCGTGCTTTGGGATGGGTCATTTTCCCGGGGCACATCATCCGGAAAATCAATGCTCACTTCCACCTGGGACAGCACCTGGATCAACTGGTTTCGCATTTCCTGGATCTGGTGTTTCAGCGCCCCTGTATTCTGGGCCGCAGCAAATTTTAAAGCGGCTGTGGACCGGGCGTTGATGATGTCTGCCACGGCTTCGGCCTGGGTCAGGTCAATGCGCTGATTTAAAAACGCACGCCGGGTGAACTCGCCGGGATCCGCCAGGCGGGCCCCGCCGGACAGCAGGCATTCCAGAATCTGTTTAAGAACCACGGTGCCGGAATGGGCCTGGATTTCCACCACATCTTCAGCCGTATAGGATTTCGGCCCGCGCATGGGAATGAGCAACACCTCATCAATGACTTCCCCGCTGTCCAGAAAATATCCGTGATAGACCTGATGGGTTTTCAGATTTCCGGTAAAAGGAGGACCCGTCCGGGTTCTGGAAAAAAACTGGGCCGCAATGGCCACGGCATCGGGACCGGACATCCGGATAACCCCGATACCACCGCTGCCAAAAGGCGTTGCGATTGCGGCAATGGTGTCATTCATGGATGCCTATCTTTTGAATCTTTTTTTGCCGGCGAATGAATTCTTTTTTTTGGGAAAAATTACCAGCCGCCGGTAATATCCGTCTCCCATGCTCTGGGTGCGGACACGGTTGTCATCTTTGAGCGCCAGATGAACGATTCTGCGGTCCTGGGCACTCATCTGGTTGATGGTGGCGGGTTTACCGGTTTTTTTGGCTTTTTCCGCCATTTTTATGGCCAGATGCCGCAGGTTGGATTTCCGGGTTTCAATATACCCTTCCACATCCACTTTGACCCGGACCCGGGCCTCGCTTTTCCGGTTGATGATCTTGTCGGTGAGAAACTGCATGGCATCCAGGGTCTGGCCTTTTCTGCCGATCAGAATACCGGCGTTGCCCCCGGTTATTTTCAACGTGAGATGATCCCGGTGGGTGTGGGCTTCCACGGTGGCATCGTCCGTGATCAGATCCGCCATTTTTTGCAGGGTTTCCACGCCCAGATCAATGGATTCCTGGGTGACATCCACCACAGGCGGCGGTTCCGGCGATGCGGTTTCCTTTTCAGGTGCCAATTCCGGTGCTGGAGAAGCGGGTTCAGGTGCCTGAGAAACGGGTACCGAAGCCGGAGCCGCCGGTTCTTCTGAAGCGGGTGCCGGATGATCGGTTGAACGCTCGGGTTTTGGTTCAACCGGTCGGGGTTGCGCCTGTTTTTTCGGAAGGGGTGCCGGTTTATTCCGGGCCGGCGGCGGTGTCCGTTTTACCGGAGAATCACTGCCGGCAGCACTTGATTGTTCCCTGGAAGGCGGGGGGCTGACCCGGGTTTCCTGCCCAAAGGCTTCATCCACCATGGAGCGGATACCTTCCAGTTCTTTTTCAGATGAGTCCGCTTTGTTCTGGGGGAGAACCACTTTGATCACGGCATCTTTTCGCCCCACAATTCCGAATATGCCGGATGCACCCGTGGAAATGACATCATATTTAAGCTCTTTTTTGGAAATGGAAAGGGTGTCGCAGGCGGTTTTGACGGCGGTATCGACGTCTTTTCCGCTGAATTCCTGAGTTTTTTTCATGAATGACCTCCTGCTATTTGGAAAATTTCTTTTGGGTGTAATACTGTTGACCCATGGAGATGATGTTGTTCACCAGCATGTACAGGACCAGTCCGGATGGAAAATTGATAAACAGTACGGTCATGAAAACAGGCATGAGCATCATCATTTTTGCCTGCATGGGATCGCCTGCCGTGGGTGTCATTTTCTGCTGGAGCAGAAAGGAAGCTCCCATGATCAATGTCAGGACGGGAATACCATAAGGCGCTTCCATCAGCGGAATGGCAAAATCAAAATGAAACAGCCGGTCCGGCCCGGACAGGTCCTGAATCCATCCCACAAACGGGGCGTGACGCAGTTCAATGGCCTGGTAAAGCATCCGGTACAACGCAAAGAAAATCGGCATCTGAACCAGCAGGGGCAGGCATCCCGAGGCGGGATTGACTTTGTATGTCTTATACAGCGCCATGACTTCCTGGTTCATCCGCTGTTTGTCATTTTTGTATTTTTCCCGGATTTTCATCATCAGGGGCTGGACTTTTTTCATCTCATTCATGGATTTGTAGCTTTTGGTGCCCAACGGCCAGAAAATGAGCTTGATCAGCACGGTCAACAGGATGATGGCCACCCCGTAGTTTGGGATGATGTCATGAATAAAATTCATGGTGATGAGCAGCGGTTTGGCAAGAATATCGAAAAATCCGAAATTAATCGCTTTTTTCAGTGTGTTGTCATATTGACTCAGCACTTTGTAGCTTTTAGGCCCTAAATAATAGGTGAACGGAAATTCCCCCTGCTGGCCCGGATCAATCCGGTCCATCTGCCAGGCCAGCCGGCTCTGGGCCAGATCATTGTCATAAAACAGCTTGAGGTGACTGTCCCCTTCGGCCCGGGGCAGGACCGCGGTCAGAAAATACCGGTCCGTATATCCGGTCCAGTGGATATCACCGTTGAATGTGTCCTGTTCTTCGATTTTCTTGGGTTTGATGGTCAGATATTCATCGTTGATATAGGCCACCGGGCCTTCAAAAGCGAACCGGGACCGTTTTTTGGTGTCGTCGTCAAAAATGCCCGGGGTGGTGATCTCCAGAAGATCGGTCACGGGCATGTCCGACCCGTTCTGAATCACGACGTCACAGTCGATCAGATAGGAATCCGCTTGAAATGTGTAGATTTTTTGAACACGGATGCCCCTGGGACTGGTCCATGAAAATGTCAGGGTCTGGCTTCCATGGGTCAGGTTCAGGGCCGACATATCCGTGTCAGCGGTGAAAACCGCATTTTCAAGCCCTTCGATGATGCCGCTCCGGGTGCCGGTGATCAGAGTTCCGTGGGGCAGCCGGGGATCCACCATCTGTTTCTGGTCGGAAGAGGATCCATTACTGGCTTTATAATGTTTAAGCAGCTGACTGGTGACTGCGGCCAGATGTTCGGATATGACCATGTCATACAAAGGGGTGGACACGGTGATGTTTCTGAAATCCATCGGCTCAGTCCGGTCGGAAAAAGCCGAAGATTTCCGTTCCACGGGGGTATAGTCGGTCACGGTGGAACGGGAGTCATCGGATGACGGGTCCGTTGACGGGACGGATTCCCGGGATTCCCGGGTCGTCTGGGGAAGATTGGTGTCAGGCGGGGTGACAAAAAAGAACTGATAGCCCACAAGGACCACCACAGACAGTAACACCGCTAACAACAATCGTTTTTGTTCATCCATTTTCTCTCCTCAGTTTGAAATTATTTTTCAAACAAATGTCTACAAGGAAGAGGAAGCAGTCGGGCGCATGGATCAATTATGGAACCGGATCAAATCCCCCTGCATGAAATGGATGACAACGCAATATCCGTTTTACCGCCAGCCAGCCGCCCTTGCGGGAGCCGTATTTCTGAACCGCCTCAACCGCATAGGCCGAACAGGTCGGATAAAATCGGCAGTTTGGTCCTGTCAGCGGTGATATAAAAAATTGATAAAATTTAATCAATATTAACAATAGCTGTTTGATCATTTATTTTGCCAGTGCTATTTTTGTAAAAAGTTTATCAAGGTTCTCAATTATCTGCCTGTTGGATAGCGAAGTCAGACCCTTTCTTGCAATGATATTTATGTCCCTGGTTCCCGGGATCGAATGTTTCCTGTGTCTGAAATATTCTCTGATAAGTCGTTTGATCCTGTTGCGCGCTACTGCATTCCCCACTTTTTTTGATACGGTAATGCCGATTCGGTTGTGCTGATTCGACCGGTCACAGACAATGGCTAAAAAATAATCCGAGTATATCGGTTTCCCTTGTTTCGAAAGCGTCACATATTCGGCCCGTTTTCTGAGCCGAAACTCTTTGGGTAACGAAAAATCCTTCAATCCGTCACGTTTTTACAATGCCAGTCTTTTTCTGCCTTTGGCCCGTCTGGCCCGGATCACCCGTTTGCCGCCCGGGGTGGACATTCTTTTGAGAAATCCATGCTTTCTGGTTCTTTTCCGGTTACTTGGCTGAAATGTACGTTTCATAAAATTTACATCCTTAACTGAATTTGATTATCACCTGGGGTTTTTCAACTAATCATCATAAACACAATATAATATTTTTTTTAGGTCTAAAAGTCAACTATGGAATCATTATTTCACCAGAGATTCAAAAATATGATATTCCTCCAGGTGATAGTGGGGTTCCGGATAAATGGCAATGGGTTTGGAGAACTGGGTTTCCAGGGCAGCGATCAAATGTTTTTCCCGGCCGTGGAGCAGCTGGGCAATGTCCGGATGGACCTTGACCGTGAACCGGTTGCCCATGATATCCCCGGCTTCGGACACCAGATCCCGGTAAATTTTGTGGCAGATCGATTTTTTTGACAGCAGATGCCCCGTGCCGTTGCAGTAGAAACAGGGCTCGCACAGGGTCCGGGTCAGGTTGCGCCGGGTTCTTTTGCGGGTCATCTGAACCAGTCCCAGTTCGGTCAAAGGCAGGATATTGGTCTGGCTTTTGTCTTTTTTCATGGCCTCGTTGAGCAGGGTCATCACTTTTTCTTTATGGGACTCTTTTTTCATGTCAATAAAATCAATGATGATGATCCCGCCGATGTTGCGCAGCCGGGTCTGATAGGCAATCTCTTTGACCGCTTCCAGATTGGTTTTTAAAATGGTTTCATCAAAGTTGTGTTTGCCGACATACCGTCCCGTGTTGACATCAATGGCCACCAGGGCTTCGGTCTGCTCGATGACAATATATCCGCCGGATTTGAGCCACACCTTTTTTTTTAAGGCCCGGGCCACGTCCCCTTCGATGTTGTAGGCTTCAAAAATCGGTTCCCGGCCCTGGTAAAGCACCACGCTCAGGTTCACATCCGGCAGCAGCTTTCTGAGAAACTGATGGACCCGTTCATACTCCACAGGAGAGTCAATGATCAGCTTGTCCGCCTCGTTGGCCAGAAGATCCCGAACCGCCCTGAACGTAACGGTCAGGTCTTTGTAAACCAGGGAAGGGGCCGAGGTGATTTGGTTTTTGTTCTGAATTTCCTCCCAGGTTTTGGTGAGAAATTCCATTTCCTTTTTGATGGTATCTGCGGTCACACCCAGCGACTGGGTTCGTAAGATATAGCCGAAACTGTTTTCCCGGATGGAGAGCAGAAGCTCCCGCAACCGGGTTCTTTCCGCCTCGGTTTCAATGCGTTTGGAAATACCGATATGATCCACCGTGGGCATGAGTACCATATACCGGCCGGCCAGAGAGATATGGGTCGTGACCCGGGGGCCTTTGGAACCGATGGCGGACTTGGACACCTGAACCAGGATTTCCTGGCCTTCGAAAAGCAGATCTTCGATGATATTGTCGGAACTGGGGGCGGGTTTCCAGGTCTGCTTGTCCATGGACAGCCCGTCTTCATCCTCTGTGTCCGTGTCCGTCTCCAGATCCTGGTCCTGCTCGAATTTGGTGAACATTTTGTGGCTTTCCGTGTCCAGCACATCATCCACATAAATAAAGGCGGCCTGTTCAAAGCCGATATCCACAAACGCGGCCTGCATACCGGGCAACACCCGCTGCACCCGGCCTTTATAGATATTTCCGGCAATGCTGGTCTCATCTTCTCTTTCAATAAACACTTCCACAATGGTGCCGTTTTCCAGCAGCGCCACCCGGGTTTCATGGGGGGCACAGTTTACGACCAGTTCTTTAAGCATGCATTATCCTTGTCTGAGTTTTTTGATCCGTGTGCCACCGATGGCCGGGTCTGACAAACCAAGGCATTGTTTCAAAACAGCGGTCGGCCGCAAATGTCTCCCGTCAAAGGGCCGCAGGGTCATTTCAAGGATATCAGATCCCTGCCAGGCGATGTCTGCCACGGCCTGCCGCAAATCGGTTTTTCGGATTTTGCCTTTTTTGGTGAGATCTTCAACCATGAATGTGTCTTGTGCCAGAAATTCGTCCACAGCGCTTTTTTCCAGGGCTTTGGCCGGCAGTTGTACCTGGTAGACACAGATACCGGGCGGATCCGGCTGTTTTTTGCCGGCAAGGTGACAGTCGATGACCGTGAGACCGGCCGGCAGCTGCTGGTTCAATTTTTTTTGAATGGCCATGGCAGACAGGGTCCGGTCCAGAAAAATGGTAAAAAATTCTTCTTCACTTTCCATGCCCACGGGCAGTGCATTGTCAAACGCCAGTCGCATGGCCGGGTTGAATCCCTTGGAATATTTAACGGTCAGCCCGGCTCTTTTTACGGCCCGCTGAACAATGGTCGCCAGTTCCAGGTGCCCGAAAAACCGGGCTTGTTCCAGTTTTGAAAACCGGATCCGGTACCGGACAAACGCGCTGTCCGGCAAAGCGGACGGGGCTGCTGTCTCTATGTTGGAAACGGACGGGCTGTCTGGGGTTTGATGGAGGATCGGCCGGATCTGCTTGAAATCACACACCCCGCATCCCGTGCAGTCGTGATCCCGGCAGTCCGGTGTGGTGGCCTGGTTGACCGCGTTTTTCCATTCTTTTTCCAGGAACCGTTTTGATATGCCTGTATCAATGTGATCCCAGGGCAAAGGTTCTGTCAGTGTCCGGGGCCGGGAGGTGTAAAAATCCGGATCGATCCCGGTCTGATCAAAGGCTTTCTGCCATTTGTCAAAATCAAAATAATCGTTCCACCCGTCCAGGCGGCATCCGTTTTCAAACGCGGCCGTCAGCAGGCCGGACAACTGCCGGTCTCCCCGGGAAAACACCCCTTCCACCAGGCTCATTAAAGGATCCTGCCATTTGAGATTGGTTTTGGGGTGGGACATGTTTTTTTTCAGATATCCCAGCCGTTCCCGGGTGGCTTCCAGCGTGAGCTGGGGGTGCCGCTGGAACGGGGTGTGGGGTTTGGGAATAAAAGGGGTGACATTGACATTGATCGCCTGTTTCCCCTTGGCACAGGTGGCGGCCAGGTGCCGGGACAGATCACAGATACCCTGGATGTCGGCGGGTTCTTCAAAAGGCAGGCCCATCATGAAATACAGCTTGATATGTTTCCATCCCAGTTCAAATGCGTTTTTTACTGTTTCGGTGATGTTTTCTTCGGTGAGATTTTTGTTGATAATATCTCTGAGCCGCTGGGTACCGGCTTCCGGGGCAATGGTGAATCCGGTTTTGCGCACGGTTTTGATCAGATTCATCAGTTCCGGGGTGAGTCGTTCCGCCCGGATGGAGGGCAAAGAGATGGCATTGCACTGGTTGTGGCTGATGGCCATCAGCCGGGCCATGAGTTCAGCCAGAGAGGAATAATCCCCTGTACTCAAAGACAACAGCGAGATATCGGAATATCCCGTGGCGGCCAAAGACGCGTGGGTGATTTCAACCAGATCATTTAAAGACCGCTCCCGGACCGGGCGGTAAATCATACCGGCCTGACAGAACCGGCACCCCCGGGTACAGCCCCGGGCAATCTCCAGGCGCAGCCGGTCATGCACGGGTTTGCCAAACGGAACAATGGGCGCGGCGGGAAAATTATCCATGGTCAGTTCCGGCAGAAACGCCCGTTTGACAACAGTGTAATCGTCATAAACCGCGGAAACCGCCTGGCAGCCGTTTTCATCAAAAAAGGCATTGAAAAACTGCGGCACATACACCCCGGAAACGGCAGACAGTTCTTTGAGCAGGGTGGTTTTTTTGCCGTCTCCCTGTTTTTTGAACCGGATCACGGTCCTGGAGATTTCCAGGACTGCCTCTTCCCCGTCTCCGATCACAAACGCATCGAAAAAATCAGCCAGGGGTTCCGGATTAAACGCACAGGGCCCGCCGCCGATGATCAGCGGAAACGCGTCCTCTCTTTCTTGGGCCGCAAACGGGATTTCGGATAAAGAAAACAGGGTCAGGATGTTGGTGAAATTGAGCTCGTACAGCAGGCTGACACCGATGATATCGAATTCAGTCAACGGGGTTCGGGATTCCATGGACAGGCAGGGAATATTTTTCTGACGCATCAGGGCTTCCATGTCCGGTGCCGGGGCAAAGAACCGTTCTGCGGCAATGTCGGGTTCCCGGTTTAAAATGGAGTACAGAATCTGAAGTCCGAAATGGGAGGTGCCGATTTCATACAGATCCGGAAACACCAGGGCAAACGTCAGATCCACCTGACGATGGTCTTTTTTGATCGAGTTGATCTCATTGCCGGCATATCGGGTCGGTGTCTGGACTAAGCCAAGGATGTCTTGATAATTTTGTTTATGCATGATACTGGAATTAAAACCAATCGGCTTTCTTTGTTTAAGATAAATTATTCAAATTTTTTAATATATTATTTTTTCCAGGATAAGGCAATGAAAAGAATAAAAATCAACCGGTTGACAGAATATGACACCTCTCCGGGGCAGGTACTGATCAAAGGATGGGTGAGAACCCGCCGGGATGCCAAGGGGTTTTCCTTTATGGAAATCAATGACGGGTCCTGTCTTGAAAATATTCAGGTGGTGGCGGACAGTCAATTGAGCAATTATACCGATATTCAGGGGATCACCACGGGATCGGCCGTGGCCGTGACAGGGGAGCTGGTGCCGTCTCCGGGCAAGGGGCAGAAATGGGAAATCCAGGCGGCCGGGGTTGAGATCATCAGCCTGGCGCCGGAAACCTATCCATTGCAGAAAAAGCGGCACACAGATGAATTTTTGCGCACCATTGCCCATCTGCGGCCCAGAACCAACAAATACGGGGCGGCGTTTCGGATCCGGTCTGAAATGGTCCAGGCAATTCACCGGTTTTACCGGGAAAAAGGGTTTTATTGCCTGACCTCGCCCGTGATCACGGGATCGGACTGTGAAGGGGCCGGTGAGATGTTCCGGGTCACCAGCCTGGATCCGGCACAGGTGGCAAAACAGGGGAAACTGGATTTTTCAAAGGACTTTTTCGGCCAGGAATCCAATCTGACCGTGTCCGGACAGTTGTCTGCGGAAATGTTTGCTCAGGCCCTGGGGGATGTGTATACGTTCGGGCCCACGTTCCGGGCGGAAAATTCCAATACCAGCCGGCATGTGGCCGAGTTCTGGATGCTGGAACCGGAAATGGCGTTCTGCGACCTGTCCGGCAACATGGATCATGGGGAGGAACTGGTGAAATATCTGGTGACCCATGCCCTGGATGCCTGCGATCAGGATCTGGGCCTGTTTTTTAAATTTGTGGACAAGGGCCTGCCCAAACAGCTGGAAATCCTTACCAGCAAGACCTTTGAGCGCATGTCCTACACCGAGGCCATCAGGATTCTTGAAAAATCGAGTAAAAAATTTGAATATCCCGTTAAATTCGGTATTGATCTTCAGTCCGAGCATGAGCGGTTTCTGGCGGAAGAATATGTGAAAAAACCGGTATTTCTGTACGACTATCCCAAAACCATCAAGCCGTTTTATATGCGGATCAACGATGACAACACCACGGTGGCGGCCGTGGATCTGCTGGTCCCGGGCATCGGGGAGCTCATCGGCGGCAGCCAGAGAGAAGAACGCCTGGATGTCCTGGAATCCCGCATGGAAGAGATGGGGATGGACAAGGAACCCTATTGGTGGTACCTGGATTCCAGACGGTATGGATCCGTGCCCCACGCCGGGTTCGGCTTAGGGTTCGAGCGGTTTCTGATGATGATCACAGGCATTAAAAATATCCGGGATGTGGTACCTTTCCCCAGAACCCCGGGCAGCATTGACTTTTAGATAGGCAGAACAAACAATGATAACCTTACTGGATTACGGGGCCGGCAATGTGCGCAGCGTGAGAAATGCCGTGGAAAAACTGGGGGGTACCCTGACCACGGTGACGTCCCCTGAAGATATTTTATCCGCGGAAAAGATCATTTTTCCCGGAGTCGGCAATTATGAAAACATGATTCAGGTGCTCAACCGCAAGGGCTTAATGGCACCGCTGCGGGAATACCTGGCCTCCAACCGACCTTTTTTCGGCATCTGTTTAGGTATGCAGGCATTGTTTCAAGGCAGTGAAGAAGATCTTTCCAACAATGAATCCATCGGGTTTTTCTCAGGCCGGGTGGAACGGTTTAAAACCAGACTGTCCGTGCCCCACATGGGGTGGAACGGGATCCATCTTAAACAGGATTCCCCACTGTTGGACAGGATCGGTCCGGATGCCCGGTTCTATTTTGTGCATTCCTTTCACCTGGTGCCCCATGACCCGTCCGTAGTTTTGACCACCACCACCTATGATTATGAATTTGCCAGTGCCATCCAGCAGGGCAATATCATCGGGACCCAGTTTCATCCGGAAAAAAGCGGAAAACACGGGATGCAGATCCTGGAAAATTTCATCAGACTGACGGACTTCACACCGGCCGGCCGGGTGGATATTTTGGGCAAAGGTCTGGCCAAAAGGATCATTGCGTGCTTAGATGTGCGGTCCAATGACCAGGGGGATCTGGTGGTGACCAAAGGGGATCAGTATGATGTCAGGGAAAAACCCGGAGCTGCGGACAAGGGAAATGTCCGGAATTTAGGCAAGCCCGTGGATCTGGCAAGGCGGTATTATGAGGAAGGGGCGGATGAGATCACGTTTTTGAACATTACCGGATTCCGGGATTTTCCCCTGGCGGATCTGCCCATGATCACGGTACTGGAACAGACCTCGAAAAACGTGTTTGTGCCGTTGACCATCGGCGGCGGGATCAAGGATTATACCGATGCCGAGGGTCGGCATTACACCGCCCTGGAAGTGGCGGACCGGTATTTCAGATCCGGGGCCGACAAGATTTCCATCGGCAGTGATGCCGTGCACATTGCCAAAGCCTTTGTGGATACCGGCAAAAAAACCGGGAAAAGCGCCATCGAGCAGATTTCCCGGGTGTATGGGGCCCAGGCCGTGGTGATCTCCATCGACCCCAGGCGGGTGTATGTGGCAGCACGGCAAGAAGCGGCCGGACATCATGTGATTGAAACCGGCATCCCCGGTCCTGACGGGGAACGGTTCTGCTGGTACCAGTGCACGGTCCAGGGGGGACGAACGGCTGTGGACCTGGATGCCGTGACCCTGGCAAAAGCCTGTGAAGCCCTGGGGGCCGGCGAGATTCTGCTCAACTGCATCGACCGGGACGGCACAAAATCAGGGTTTGACCTGGAATTGATCCGGGCTGTGAAACAGGCCGTGACCATTCCGGTGATCGCTTCCTCCGGGGCCGGCAGCCCGGCGCATTTTTCTGAAGTGTTCACAGAAACCAGGGCGGATGCGGCCCTGGCCGCCGGGATTTTTCATAGAAAAGAAGTGCCCATCCCTCAAGTCAAAGATCATCTGGCAGGGCATGGGATTCCCGTGCGCCGGTCCTAAAGACCTTGAAACCCACGGGTATCGGGTTATTTTTTTAATTCAAAGGTGATCGGAATTTTCACCCACATGCCCGTGGGAACCCCGTTGGATGTTCCCGGTTCAAACCGCCAGGCAGCCACGGCTTTTTCAGCCGCGCGATCCAGGGTGTCATATCCGCTGGATTCAAAAATACGTAGTTTTTCCGCTTCACCAATCTTGTTGACAAACACCATGAGCATGACCGTGCCCGTATGCCCCCGGCGCCGGGCGATGCCGGGGTACCGGGGCCGGGGGTTTTTTTTGTAAAGCGGCACGGCTTGTTTCCGGACTTCCGGTGCAGTGGATTCTCTGGAAACCGATGCGGGGTTCTCCTGAAAAGATTGTGTGGCATCCATGACATCGGAAAGATCCGGATTCGGCATTTTCTGTGCAGTGTGACCGGTGTTTTCCACGGGTGACATATCGGGTTCCGGGTCCGGCGGCGCGGGTGACGTCACGTCCAGCTCAGGTGGAGTCACATCCGGCTCTGGTGCCGGGGCTTTTGGTTTCGGGGGGGCCAGTGTTAAATCGTCTTTTTTGGGCAAAAGGTCTTTTCGGGGCGTGATTTCAGTTGGCGCCGGCGCTTTGGGGGGGGTCGGCAGCGGCGGTTTTTTTTCCATGTCAGGCACAGGTAAGGGGACTTTTTCAGGTTCGGGCACCTGTTTTTTTTCAGGATCGGGTGCGGGGGGTGTTTCAGGTTTTGGCGCTGGGGCTGATTTTTTTTCAGGGGCCGGTAAAACATGGGTGATCTGGATGGCAATGCCGGTGTCTTTTTGAGAAACCGGGGCATCAGGCCCGGAGAAAAACGGGAAAAAAACAAGCACGGCCCCATGAATCACCACGGCCGCCAGTGCTGAAATCAAGATCCGCCGCATCTATTTTTTCAGTTTTGCCTGAAGGGATATATCATGAATCCCGGCCAGGGTGATCTGGTCTAACACTGTGAACAGGGTCTGGTATGACACAGATTCTTCGGCAAACAAAAGCACTCCCGGGGTGGTTTTGCCGGTTGATTCAGATGCCAGCATGTGGGACAGATCTGCCAGAGAAACCTGCACATCATCCACATAAAGCTCGTTTTCTCCTTTGACTGTCACGGAAACCGGGGTTTGTTTTTCTATGTCCGCCACAGATGATTCCGGCAATGTGACGGACAGGCCCCGGTGAACGGACATGGACAGCATGGAATAGATAAACACCACCAGTAAAAGAAACACGATGTCAATCAAAGGCAGCATTTCGATTCTGGGTTTGCCGGGTGCGGGCAGGTTAATTTTCATGGGTGTCTTCCCGGCAGGGGTCAAATTGGGTCATTTGCCGTTCATGCATGATCTCAAAACTGGTGGCATATTTTTCAATGATCTGGGCAGCCCGTTCAATGCGGGCATTGAAAAAATTATAGGGAAACACGGTGACAATGGCAATGGTCAGGCCGGATGCCGTGGTGATCAGGGCCTTGGCAATCCCGCCGGTCACGGCCATGGGATCTTCGATCCCCGAAGCTCCGAGCATGTCAAAGGATTCAATGATGCCCACCACGGTTCCCAGTATACCCAGCAACGGGGCAATGGTGATGATGGTGTCCAAGGCGCCCATGAAACGGCGCATTTTATAGATTTCATCTGCAGCGGCTGATTCCATGGCTTTAACCGGGGAATAGTCCCGGTGAAGAATCCCGCTGATCAAAACCCGGACCACGCTGTTTTTTGATCCCTGGGTGGCCTTTCGGATTTCCTCCCAGTTTTCTTCAGCAGACAGTTCCAGCACCCGGTCCATAAGGGGCCTGTCCCGGTCAATGCCGGAAGTTACCCAGAAAATGGTGCGTTCAATGATTAAGGTCAAAGCGATGACAGAGCATAAAAGCAGCGGATACATCAAAAATCCGCCATGGGTGAATAAAAGAATCATGGGGATATGCTTTCCTGTGAATCGGTTTTAATGAAAATACCGGGCCGCCCGGAATGGGGATTGGGCGCCACCACCACATCGGTGTGGTATACGGCCCGGATATTGTCCCGGGTGATCACGGTTTCCGGGGTGCCGTATTTGAAAACCGTTTTTGTGTTTTTGTCCAGCAGCAGCACCTGATCGGAATATTCCGAGGCCAGATTCAGATCATGCTGCACCATGACAACGGTCAGGCCGTGCCGGTCTTTCATGGTTTTGACCCGGTTCAGGATCTGGGCCTGGTGGGAGATGTCCAGGTGAGAGGTGGGTTCATCCATGAGCAAAAGAGCGGGTTCCTGTACCAGGGCTTTGGCAATGCCGGCCAGCTGGCGTTCACCGCTGCTGATACAGTTCAACGGGGATTCCCTTAAGTGGTCGATGTGGGTGAATGCCATAAAAGACCGGGCAAGATCGCGGTCCGCCTCTTTTTCAAGAAACTGCCAGGAGGAAAAATGAGGCAGCCGGCCTAAAAGCACATATTCTTCCACGGTCATGTGGATGCTTTCCAGGGTCTGCATGACCATGGCAATGGTTCTGGCCCGCAAGTCTCTGGGCATTTTGTTCATGTCCTGCCCCTGCATGTTCACCCGGCCGCCCAAAGCGGGAATCAGACCGGGCAATGTCTTTAACAGCGTGGTTTTCCCGCACCCGTTGGGACCGATAATGGTCACAATATCCCCTTTTTGAACAAAAAACGAGATGTCCTTGAGCACCACCTGGCTGCCGTATCCGCAGGATAACCCGGCAATGTCCAGAAAAGGGGGGGTCATAATGCCACCTTTTTTTTGCCTAAGACATAGATGAATACCACGCCGCCGATAATACCGGTGATCACCCCCACGGGCAGTTCCAGCGGGGCGATCACCATCCGGGCCACAATATCGCAGAATGTGAGAAAACTGGCCCCGCCCAGAAAAGAACTGATGATGAGAATGCGGTGGTCTGATCCGGCCACCATGCGCATGAAATGCGGGACGATGAGCCCTACAAACATGATGATGCCGCCGGCGGATACGCTTAACCCGGTCAGCAGAGAGGCCGTGACAAACAGGATTTTCCGGGTCCGGGCCGTGTGGATTCCCAGCAGGGCCGCTTCATCATCGCCTAAAACCATGGCGTTGAGGGCCAGGCTGTGATACAGGGCAATGACAAGCCCTGTAATGGAACCGGCCAGCACCAGCCGGATCAGGACGGGGCTGGGTTCATCCAGGGACCCCATGATCCAGAAAACAATATTGCTTAAATCATCCTGTTCCGACACGGCCATGAGCAGCATCACCAGAGACGAGGACACAAAGCTGATCATCACGCCGATGAGCAGCATGGTGTTGGGCTGGAGCCGGCCCGTGCGCAGCCCTAAGCCATAGACCAGGACAATGACGATGCCGGCCCCGGCAAATCCGGCCAAAGGATAGGCAGTCACCCCCAGCAGGGCCGGAAGGCCCAGGAGGATGGCGATACACACGCCCAGAGAGGCCCCGCCGGAGATCCCCAGGGTGTAGGGTTCCACCAAAGGATTTCTGAACAGACCCTGGAGCAGGGTGCCTGCGACACTCAACGCCCCGCCCACGGCAATGGCCAGAATCACACGGGGCAGCCGGATGCCCAGGATAATGCTTGCGGTCACACTGTCTTGCTCATGGAACAGGGCATCAAGAATCTGGGCCGAAGACAGCGGGGTGGACCCTAAGCGCAATGCCGTTAAGGCACATGCCGTCAGCAGCACGGACAGGCTGCCGATGATCAAAATCCAGCGTTTTGCCCCGGTGTCATTCATGAAATATTTCCATGGATATCAGGCCTTGTGCGGCTTTGGGATGGATGTGAGAGAAAAACAGCATCAAGGTTTTGGCAAAGGTCTGTGGTGTGGGGCTGAACACACTGTCGTCGGCCAGTACGTGCACCTCATTGTTTTTGACGGCGTTCAACGCGGTAAATTGCATCCAGGCATCTTTCTGGGCAATCCCTGCTTTGGTGGCCGTACCCATGGTGGCCACGAAAATCACATCCGGGTTTTCTTTCAGCACATGCTCCCGGCTGAAGATGCCGGATCCGGTATGGCCGGCAATGTTGGTGCCGCCGGCCAGCTCGATATAATTGTTGATAAAGGTGCCCTGTTCCGCTGTTTTCAATGGTTTGATCCCGATCTGGATAAACACCTTTCTTTTTTTCAGGGTGTTGGCCGTGTGCCGGACAAGGTCCACTTTGGCGGCAGCGGTTTCAACAATATCCATGGCTGCCTGTTTTCTGCCCAGTAAGGTGCCTAACTCCAGAAGCATGTCACAAAGCGTATCAAAATCCGGGGGATTGTCAAACTGAATCACCCGAAGTCCTTGATTCCTGAGCGCCTGTATCTGTTTGACCCGGGTCAGGGTGCTGGCAAACACGGCATCCGGCTGAAGCCGGACAATTTCTTCCACATTGATCTGGATCACCGTGCCGATGACCGGCTTGTTTTCTTTGCCTTCAGGAATGGTGCAGTAGCTGGTCACGCCCACCAGGTGCGAATCCGCACCCAGCTGATAGATCATGTCCGTGATCAAAGGGCCTGAAGACACCACCCGGGTCAACGGTGTCTGTTTTGCAGCATGGCCTGTCAAAACCCAGGGGCCGGCCAACAGACAGATCAGTACCAGTGCCAGACCGGTTTTTTTCATAACGGACCTCCCTGCCCGACCGCCCCGTTGAACAGAGCATCCAGGGCCATGGCAATCACCCGGGGCACTTTTGGACGGGTGACAAAAACCTGCCAGGTCTCCAGGGGTTTTGCCGCGATCATTTCAGCTGTTTCCCGGCAGGTTTGCTCAAATGCCCCCAGATCTTTTATCAGGCCTTTGTCATACTCATCGCTGACAGCCATGGCCGTGGCCATGAATCCCCGGTAAAACGGATCCAGCAGAAGGGTCTCCACTTTCTGGATCAGCATATTTTCCGAAATATGACACTGACAGGGAAGGTCTTCGGACAAAAGTTCATGCAGGGAAATCCCCCTTTTTTCCAGGCGCCGGAAAATATTGAGGTCGGACGTGATGCCGTTCTGTTTTTTGACAGCCTCTGTCACCGCCCGATGAACCGCCTTGCCGATCAGTTCCCCCAGCCGGGTGTGCCCGCCGGCATTGTCCAGGACAGCCGGGCCTTGGCCTTCCACCACCAGGATGTTGTCCGTGCCCGTGCCCGTGGCCCGGTACCGTCCCTGTTCATAGCTGGAGCGGATATCTAAGTCCAGCAGGGCTGCGGTTTTTCCTTCCGTGGCCGTGATCATGGCCCGGGTCATGGCCCGGGGGGTCAGGCGGTGACTGGTCATGATGATCACATTGATGGTGCCGGGTTCATAGAACTCCCCGGAATCCCGGGAGGTCCGCATGGCATTGCCGTCCACCCCGGCCGTGGCAAACACCGTGACCGCGATATCTTTGAACCGTTCCTGTGCCGCACTCAAATGATCCATGTCTGCGCCGGTGAACAGAAAAGCCGTGGTGTCCGGTGCCAGACCCAGCACATCAAACACCTGGGTTTTCAAAACATCCAGCCCCTGGTCATGGACCAGAAGCCAGGTTTCCGGAGGGATATAATGATTTCCGATGGCGGTAACCCCGTGCTTGAATCCCTCCAGCGTGGAAAGAACCGACATGGGCCGGTCCAGCTGGATCACCAGAGACTTGTTGATAAAATCAAGGATCCGGCTCTGCTTGACCGCCGCCGCCTGGACACAGGAAACATCTGTTTGTATGGGATTGCTTTGCGTCACCTGATTTTTTTGAAGCAGGGTGCGCTCATCTGCCAGGGAACTGCCGTGGATGGTGGCAAAAAGCCGTTTGACAAACTGTCCGGAACGGATGGATGCCCGGCAGGTCAAATCACAGGGGAAATAATAGATTTGGTTGTTTTTCACCGCATCCACATCTTTCCATCCGGGAAGGGAAAAAAACCGGTCCGCTGCTTCCCGGTCGCTGCCGCATCCATAAATCACCTGGGGATTGAAAGACGTCCACTGATCCTTTGATACCGGCACCACCGCACCGGTGCCAAAGTCCGGAGGAATGCCCCCGGCCAGAGATATCATATGATTCTGGAATGAATCGCTGCCCGGGGTCATGATCTGTTCTCTTCCCATGAGCCGGATCACCCGTTTGGGGGAAAGGTCCGCTTTTTTCATTTTGGCGGTTACCCAGTCCAGATCGGCGTTGATTTCAGCCACAAGGTGCCGGGCGTTTTCCTGCTTTTCCACCAGGTTTCCCAGCAGCAGCAACGTGTCCAGACTGTCCTGGAGGGTCTGTGTTCCGGCATGCACCAGAGGAATATCCCGGGGCAAAAAAGAGGATAATCCCTGTAATTGAAACGGGTCATAAAAAACCAGGTCCGGTTCCAGAGCTTCAATGGCGGCCGGAGATGGAAAAGAGAACCCGCCCACCAGGGTTTTTCGGGCCGCATACCAGGGCCGGGTGGTATGATAGGTAATGCCTGTGACCGAATCCTGTGCGCCCAGTGCAAACAGCATTTCCGTGATTGACGGCACCAGACTCACAATGCGTTCCGGTTTTTTTGTGAGCGGACTCTCATTGCCGGTGCCGTCGGTAAACCGCAATTCATTGCACAACCCGGGGGCAGATCCGAATATCCATGCGCTGATCAGGATTCCCAGCAGCGCGGTGATGAAGACATGACAAGATTTCATAACAACCGCCATTTCAGACCGATATATCCGGAAAGGCCCGGGGTGGCATAACTGAAGGCATCTTCGTAATATTCGTCAAACAGGTTGTCCACCCGGGCAAAGATCTGGAACCGGTCCGTGATGTCACAGGATCCGGACAGGTTCACCACGGTATAGTCATCCAGGGTGTTCACCAAAAGGCCGTCCTTGTCCTTAGCATAAGGAGAGGCAGCCCGTTCGCCCACCCACCGGGCATCCATGCCCACCTGCCATTTTTCCAGAAACCGGTAGGACGCGGTCAGTCCCACCTGGTTTTCAGGACGTCTGACCAAGGGGTTGCCTTCGGGGTCCCGGGTATGGGTATAGGTATAGTTGAGGTTAAAAAACAGATCCCTGACCGGTGTCCAGGCAGCCGACACTTCCACCCCCCGGGTTTTGGTGTCCCCTTCAAGCTGATTGTATTTTGATATGAGCATGTCATAATCGATGCGGTTTTCAAAATCCATTTCCCAGTAGTTCACGCCCAAAGTCAGCTGATCATCCAGAAAACCCTGCTCCACCCCCAAATCCCAGCCCCGGCTTTTTTCCGGCTCAAGATTCGGGTTTCCATAGTCGGAAAAAAGTTCATACAGGGACGGGGATCTGAAACCGGTGCCAAAGCTGGCTTTGAGACGGGTACCGGTTGAGAAGATTTCATAGGCAGGCGCAATTCTGAAGGTGGTTTTCCTGCCGAACGACTGGTGATCATCCATCCGGGCCCCGGCAATCAGAACCAGGTTTTCTCCAATAAAAAGCTGATCCTGGAGCCAGTAACTGAGGGTCTGGGTATCGGTATCCGGCATCCCGCTGCTTTGACTTTCCATGGCTTCATTGAAGTATCCGGCACCCAAAGACAACACATGGGTGTCAAAATCGATGTTGCCCTGCCAGGAGAAGTCATCTGTGTCACCCTTGTAGTCATACCAGGGCAGATTGTCATTGTCATATGCCTGGCGGTCATTTCGATTGAATTTCCAGGATAGAACAGATTCAAACCGGCCGTCGGCAAACCGGTTGTTGATGCCGATTCGGCCTATTATCTGTTCGGATTCAGACCGTTTGTGCGTGGGACCGTCCGGGTTGGAAACCAGGGTGTTGACCCAGGCACCGGAGACCGGATCCGGCACCCATGTGGAACGAATGTTGTCTCCGGAATATCCTCCCTCATAATCATCTAAATCCACCTTGGAATCCACATACCGCAGGGTGGATGCGACGGAAAAATTTTCATTGAATTCAATGCCGAAGTTTCCGGAAAGCGTGAGATTTTCATACCCGTCTTTTTCATCGGTGTTGCCGTCCTGGGGGATGCGCGGGTTGTCCTTGTCTGCAATGGAAAATCCGTCCCGGGACAGATAGGAGCCGGATACGGCATATGAGAGCTTGTCTGTGGCACCCGAGGCATGGCCGCCGGTTTTCCAGGTGCCGTAGGAGCCGCCTTCCACGGAAGCGGTGACTTCAGGGTCTCTGCTGCCTTTTCTGGTGATGATATTGATCACACCGGCCGTGGCGTTGCTGCCGTACATCACACTCATGGCACCTCTGACCACTTCGATGCGTTCCACCTGATCCAGGTTGATATCGGAAAGATCAGCAGACCGGTTGGCACTGGACGGATCATTGAGAACAATGCCGTCCAGCATCACCAGGGTATTTTTGGAGTCCGCTCCCCGGATGAACACAGACGCGTTGGTGCCCATGCCGCCGTTGGAGGTGATAAACACACCGGGCACAGTTTTGAGAAGCTCCAGCACGGTGTGGGCGTTTTTTTCTTCGATCTCTTTGGCCGTGATCACTGTGACGCTGTTGCCGCCGATCTTTGCTGAAGTGGTTTCTGTCTGGGTCACTGAAACCACGACCTGATCCATGGTGGTGACCGCTTCATCTTCTGCCTGGCGGGCGGAAACGCCGGTGATTGCCGTCATCCAGAAAACAGCGATGATCCCCAGGTACATCCCTTTTTTTTTCATTTGATTCTCCTGTGCGCATTAACCAATTGCCGGTCCGGAGAAACCAAAAAACCCCGGACCGAGTAAATCGATCCAGGGTTTCCCTTTTTAACACAAGATCTTGAACAGATTTTTTCTGGTCCACGGAAAAAATCCAAAATCACCCCAGGCAGGTCTTCTGGCTCACGGATCATCCTACTGGCCGCGTCTTCCCATACCAATTATGATACAGTGACATGGTTGCGGCGGTGGTCCCCGTTTACAGCGGCGGGCCCGTCCCTGACTTTCACAGGGTTCCCTTTCAAGCTCAAAAATGAGCACCTTGGCGTATGCTCTGATTACCTATTGACTGACCGCTTTTTTGTCAAGTATTTTTTTGGGGGATCGGCAAATTTGCTTGCGGATCGATTTGCAGGATACCGGCCTGCTTCAAAACCGGTGCAGCGCTAAAAAAAGATTCAGCTAAAAAATCAGGCCGGGGTTGATTCCTGTTTGAAAATATGTATAATCTGATCCCTGTTTTCCGGCGGACGAGTGGAATCCCGCCCTATAAATTCTCCCTCACTGACAAACATATGTTGGGGATGTCCTGCAACATGATAAAGGAGGCTTTATGCTTACAATTACCAGAGAGTTCAGATTTGACGCAGCCCACCGGCTGTTTCTCAACGGCCTGACAGACCGGGAAAACCGTGACATATTCGGTCAATGCAGCAAGCTTCACGGCCATACCTATCGCCTGAGGGTCACTGTTTCCGGCAGGGTTCACCCAAACGGCATGATCCTTGATTTTACGGATCTCAAGCAGATTGTCGATGAAAAAATCATCGCCCGGTATGACCATGCGTTTCTCAATGAATGGGATGAATACCGGGATCAGCCCACCACGGTGGAGAATATGTGCCTGCATATATTCAAGGTGCTTTTCCCCTGTTTTGAAGCCCTTGGTGCCGTCCTGACCCGGGTGCAGATCTGTGAAACCCCGGATGCCTGGGCAACGGTGACCCCGGATGTCTGACCCGGGGCCGGATCCTCTCTTGCACAAAATGCTTGAGATCAGTGAGATGTTTTCATCGATCCAGGGAGAAGGGCCTTTCACGGGCCGGCCGGCCTCTTTTCTGAGGCTCAGCAGGTGTGTGCCGCCCCTGTGCCCCTGGTGCGACACCCGGCATGCATGGGGGCCTGGCACATGGATTTCCGTTTCAGCGGCGGCAGAAAAGATTCTGGCCCATGGCAACCGGTTGTGCGTGATCACCGGCGGAGAACCGTTCCTGCAGTGGGAGTCCGGGTTGAACCTTCTGGAGGCGTATCTGATTGAAAAGGGCATCACCGTTCAATATGAAACCAGTGGAAAGGTACTGATCCCATCCGAGGCAAAAGGCTTCAAGGTCTGCTCACCCAAATATCTGTCCGGCACCTGGCAGTATCGTATTGAAAACAATACCCGGGCCGACTGTTTCAAATTTGTGGTCAGGGATGATCCCGCCCATGTGGCCGCTTTTGTGAAAACACATTGCCTGCCTGAAACATCGGTGTGGATCATGCCCATGGGTGCCTTGAGGAACGAACAGATGGACCGCCTTGCCGGTGTATGGCGGTTTTGTGTCGACAACCGTTTCAACTTTTCCTTGCGCCTTCACACCTTGATTTTCAACAATCAAAAAGGAGTGTAACATGGTGGACGCTGTCCTGGTCCTGTCCGGCGGCATGGACTCGGCCGTGCTGCTGGCCCAAACCCTGAACCAGGGGAAAACCGTTGAAGCGGTGAGCTTTGACTATGGTTCAAAACACAATGCCCGGGAACTTCCCATGGCCCGGGATCTGTGTGCGCATTTCAACATACCGCATCAGGTGATCCTGCTGCCCTTTATCAATGCCCTGTTTTCATCCAGCCTGCTGGCCGGAGGGGAGACCGTTCCGGACGGTGCATACACGGCAGCCACCATGAAAAGCACGGTGGTTCCCTTCAGAAACGGGATCATGCTTGCCATCGCCGCCGGATACGCTGAATCGATAAACGCGTCCCAAGTGCTTCTGGGGTCCCATTCCGGGGACCATCATATTTACCCGGACTGCCGTCCCGGGTTCAACAGCGCCTTCAGGGATGCGGTATACATCGGCACAGACAAAAAGGTCATGGTCTGCTTTCCCTTTTCTGGCATGGACAAAAGGGATATCGGCGACCTTGGAAGAAAACTGGACCTGGATTTCACGAAGACATGGACCTGCTACAAAGGCCTGGCACTTCACTGCGGAACCTGCGGTGCCTGCAACGAAAGAAAATATGCCCTGCGGCATGAGGAGGGTCTCGATGCGACAACCTACCTGGCATGATTTCATACACATTGTAACCCCATGGCGGCTTTCATGAACAGGCCGGCAGATCAAGGCATCCCCCTGGGAAGGCAGGCCCGGTACAAAGACACCTATGATCCTTTTCTGCTTTTTGCCATACCCCGGGCAGAGGCGAGAAAGGCCCTGGGTATCCAAGGGGCCCTTCCCTTTTCAGGGGTGGACATCTGGAATGCCTATGAACTTTCCTGGCTCGATGCATTCGGCAAACCCTGTGTGGCCGCCGCCCGGATCACGTTTCCATGTGACAGCGGCAACATGATCGAGTCAAAATCCCTGAAACTGTATCTTAATTCATTCAACTTCACCCGGTTCAAGTCGGTTGAAAAGGTTCGGGCAGTGATCACAACGGATCTGAGCCAAAATGCCCTGGCCGATGTGACCGTGGACCTGGTGATGCCCGGATCGTTTGCCATGATGACCATTTGTGATCCTCCCGGAACCTGCATTGACGATTTGGATCTGGAAAATGAGGTCAACACCTGTGAGTATCGGCCCGATTATCTGAAAACCTTGCCAGGGACAGCTGAAGAAACGCTTTTTTCCAATCTGTTGAGAACCCGGTGTCCGGTCACGGGGCAGCCTGACTGGGCCACGGTGATGATCCGGTACAAAGGCCCTGCAATGGACCATGCTGGTCTTTTGCAGTACCTGATCTCCCTGCGCCGGCATTCAGGGTTTCATGAAAATTGCGTGGAAATTATGTTTATGGATATCCTGCACCGGTGCAGACCGGATCATCTGTCCGTATATGCAGGATTTACCCGGCGGGGCGGCCTGGATATCAATCCCGGCCGTGCCACCGGTGAACAGAATTTCCCCAATATCCGGCTGGCACGGCAATAGGTTGTGGATAAGACTGAAACAGGGTTTCCAGTTCAACCGGGCTCATCAGCCAACCCAATGAGACAATGCAAAATAAAAGAAAACCAGAGAGAATAAGAGAAATTAAAGGAGAGATTAGATGCACAGGACATACACAACCCAGATTGATGCCGCCAGAAAAGGGATTTTTACCCCGCAGATGGAACAGGTGCTTGCCGAAGAAACCATATCCAGACAGGACCTGATGGAACGGGTCGCCAGGGGACACATCGCCATTCCGGCAAACAAAAACCACCTGAACCTGATGGCTGCCGGGGTCGGGCAGGGCCTGAGAACCAAAATCAATGTCAATCTCGGGGTTTCAAGGGATGTATGCTCATTTGATGCCGAGATGAACAAGGCAAAATTGGCCCTGCAATACAAGGCGGATGCGGTCATGGATTTAAGTGTTTCAGGCGATACCGAAGCATTCAGGAAGCGGCTCGTGGCAGAGGTGCCGGTAATGATCGGAACCGTTCCTGTTTACGACACATTGACCCGAACCGGCAAGCCCACTGAAGAGATTACCCTGGATGACTGGTTTGAAACCGTGGAAATCCATGCGGACAACGGAATCGATTTCATCACCATCCATGCCGGTCTCAACCGGAAATGCGCTCACAGCATACAGGTCAACCCGAGACTGTGCGGCATTGTCAGCCGCGGAGGCGCCATCCTTTTTGAATGGATGGCAAAGACAGGCAATGAAAATCCCTTTTATGAACATTTTGACCGGCTGCTCGATATCTGTGAAGCCCGTGATGTCTGTATCAGTCTTGGGGACGGACTCAGGCCCGGTGCCATAAAAGATGCGTCAGATGCGCCCCAGATCGAGGAGTTGATCACCCTGGGGGAATTGACCCGGCAGGCCTGGCAGAAGAATGTGCAGGTGATCATTGAAGGGCCGGGCCATGTACCGCTGCATGAGGTGGAAATGAATGTCAGGCTGCAAAAAAAATTATGTCACAATGCACCGTTTTATGTGCTCGGCCCGCTGGTCACCGACATCGCCCCGGGATATGACCATATCACCTCTGCCATCGGCGGGGCCCTGGCAGCCATGCACGGGGCGGATTTTCTATGCTATGTCACCCCGGCCGAACATCTCAGGCTGCCCACGGCCGAAGATGTCAAAGAGGGGATTATGGCATCGAGGATTGCGGCCCATGCCGGAGACCTGGCAAAGGGTTTGACCGGGGCAATGGACCCGGATCACCGGATGAGCCGGGCACGTCAATCACTCGACTGGGAGAGCCAGTTTGAATGCGCCATCGACCCTGAGAAGGCCAGGGCTTTCCGGCAATCATCTCAGCCTTCTGATCAGGATGTCTGCACCATGTGCGGTGATTTTTGTGCGGTGAAACGGGTGAGAGATCTTGGAAAAGACAGGGAGTCTCAATCTGCCGGTTTTTCGGGTTGACAGGGACAGACCCAAGGGAAAGGAAAATGCCCCCCTGTGGAGACGGCTGCTGCTGAAACAAGGGTTTTTTTCAATCTGTGGATAAATCAGGGCATCCCCGGATCATGTTGATGGTCCGGGGATTTTTGTTTCTCCCCGGACAGACCCTTTTTTCTAAGGGAAAACTTATGCACCCGGAAAACCGGCCTGCCCAGCTGCCTGAAGGGAAATAGCGTGTTGAAAAAGGCTGAAACTTTTTTCAATCCCAATTTATCAATATTTTATAGGAGGAGCAAAAAAATGAAAAAAATGGTCGCACAGCAGCGGGATATCAGATTGGCGCTGCCGTAAAGGGGGGATTTCCAGCACCACCACGGCCAGCCGATAAAACAGGTCCGCCCGGATTTTCCCCTGGTCCATGGCCTGGGATGGCCGCACAGTTGACAGGAATGAACGGCCGAGATGCCCTGGGAGATGCCTGGTGAATGGCCTGGGCGAACAGTTCCTTGCCGCACCCGGTCTCGGCCCAGAACGGTTTCATCCTGGAGGTCGACGGTGCGTATCAGCAGGCGGTTGATATACCGCACCAGTCCCTTCCGGTCAATGATCAGCACCCCCATGAGGGAGTTGTCCCAGATGGCACAGAAAGCCGGGGAGAGAACGGTTTCCATATTCAGTTCAGGCATGGATGGCATCCTTGCATCATAATGGTCAGACCCTATGATCTGTTTGGCCGGCATCATATGGTACACACATCTGTTTGCCAAATCATTGGGCCTGTCCGGAACCATAGCACAGGCTGTCCGGGATGTGAACCCGAATGATATATCATTATGAAAGGCTTGTTCAGGCAGCTTCGGGAAATATGACAGTGGAATGGGCAGCATCGTCCCGAATTTATAATTATCTGGATAAGGACTTGTATTTTTCTAAAATGCCTGGTACATACCATGAACAACAACTGTGGCTGAAGCCGCTGGTATATTAAAATGATCTGCCGCCCGGCGGCAGAACAAACAACATAAAAAAACATTAAAAAGGCCATGAAGGTCCATTCTTTTGTAAAAAAGAAGACACCCTCATGGCTTTTTTTTGTCTGGGTTTTTTTAAAGACAATCTGGGCCATGGGCAGGAAAAGTGTTCATTGGTATGACAATTTTTTTACCAGATTTTTCAGCAAAAAGGAGACCCAGTGAGATGAAAAAAATGATGTTTGTCATGTGTCTGGCCTTTATCTGCATCTATGCAGCCCCGGTAACGGCCAGGGATGCATCATCTGAAAACCAGGAGGCGGCTGTCAAAGCCGGGGGAGTCAAAAGCATTGAAGACCGGATAAGCCATCGGGAAGAGGCGGTTGCCCGCAGGGTTTTAGGGGATAACTGGTTTGAGCGCGTGAACATATCCGGATTGATAGAAATTGAAGCCATGCATCAGTCAGTGGATTATTCTGATCCGGCTGTTTCTGATGAAGACTCCAGTGATGTAGACCTGGCAACGGTGGAGCTGGTGGTGGATGCCAGGATCGCCGATCATGTGGACGGGCACGTGATGTTCAAATATGAGGAAGATGATCTGTTTGTGGATGAAGGGTTCATCACCTTGTCCGGAACTGACAGGATGCCTGCCTGGCTTGCAGCAGGAAGGCAGTACCTTCCTTTTGGATATTTTGACAGCCATTTTGTCACTGATCCTGCCACCCTGGTGCTGGGGGAAACCAATGAAGGGGCCGTGGTGGCCGGATACACCGCAGCAGATGGGGTGCTGCAATTTTCTGCCGGACTTTTCAATGGTGATATCGATGAAGACAATGATGATGACATGGTTGACAGCTTTGTTGCATCCATAGCTGCACAGCCGTTTGAACCGCTCATGATGGGGGTTTCCTATACCTCCAATCTGCTGTCATCAGACAGTTTTTCCGAATTTGCTGTCAATCCTGCCATCGATGATATGGTGGGCGGCTGGAGTGTGTTTGTTACGGTGTCATTTCTGGACCGGTTTAAAATCATCGGCGAATATGTGGCGGCCATGGACCATTTTAATGCCGGGGAGATTTATGATGCCGCTGATACCAGGCAGAGGAAACCATCTGCCTGGAACCTGGAATTGGGCGCCGCTGTTCTGGAGGACCTGGAACTGGCTGTGGGATACGGGGGGTCTGATGACGGCGGTGATGAATTTTTGCCCGAAAACCAGTATGGGGCCGTAATAAACTGGAAAATTTTTGACAGCACCAATCTCGCACTGGAATACCTGCGGGCGGAATTTGAAGATAACGGCCAAGAAACAGATACGTACACTGTTCAGCTGGCCGTTGAATTTTAACGATTTTCATATTTAAGAGGAGATACATACCATGCGTACAAAAACTATAGCAGCTTTTTTTATGATTTTGGCGGCATTCATGATTCTGGCAGTGAATCCGGCACTGGCCCATTTCGGTGCCATTATCCCGTCAGATGATATAGTTACCCAGGATGATGACAAAACCCTGGGTGTTCAGGTCAAATTTATCCATCCCATGGAAATGCATTATATGGAGATGGTCAAACCCAAACAGTTCGGTGTACTCCACGATGGCAAAAAGACCGATTTGCTCGGCACACTTGCGGCCGCAAAAGGAAAAAGCCCGGACCAGGATCAATCGTTTACCTTTTGGACCACGGACTATCAGATCCGCAGGCCGGGTGACTACACCTTTTATGTTGAACCCGACCCTTACTGGGAGCCGGCTGAGGATCTTTTCATCGTTCACTACACAAAAGTGTGTGTGAACGCGTTCGGCCTGGAACAGGGATGGGATCAGCATGCGGGACTGGAGACCGAGATCATCCCCTTTACGCGTCCTTACGGGCTCTGGACCGGCAATCTGTTCACCGGCCAGGTGCTGCTCAAAGGCAAACCAGTGCCCTTTGCCGAAGTGGAGATCGAATATCTGAATGAAACCCCGGGAAATATCAATATCGTGCATCCTCCGGCAGATCCCTATGTCACCCAGGTGGTCAAGGCCGATGTAAACGGTGTGTTCAGCTATGCCATGCCCAAAGCCGGCTGGTGGGGTTTTTCAGCACTGAACCAAGCCGATTGGACACTCACCCATGAGGGACAGGAAAAAGGCGTGGAGATCGGCGCTGTTTATTGGGTCCGGACACGGGATATGAAATAGGCGGAGGATAAGATGAAATATGTGAATTGTTTGCTTGCTGTCTTGTTTGTGGTATTGTCAGCAACGGGTCCGGCCCTGGCACACAAGGTGAACCTGTTCGCTTATGCCGAAGGCGGCACCATTTTTACGGAAAGTTATTTCCCTGACGGCAGAGCGGTGGAAGGGGGAAAGGTACTGGTTTATGACAGCAAAGACAAGCTGCTTCTGGAAGGGGTGACCGATACAGAGGGGTTTTTTAATTTTGAAATTCCAAAGGCTGATGATTTGAACATAGTGATCGAGGCGACCATGGGACACAAAAACTGTTTCAGACTCAAAAAAGCCGAAGTGGAGGCCGGGAAATGACACGCATGCAAAAGGGGCTTGCAATGGGAGTGCTGTGCCTGTATCTGGCATGTTTCCCGGGTCTGCTTTGGGCCCAGGATGCCCAGAATGACAGTACCGGGGAGGTCATCGCTCTTTTGAAAGAACAGAACAGCACACTCTCCCGTGATCTCAGACGGATTCACCGGGAGATAGCTGCATTGCGGGCAGATCTGGACAAACCGGGTACGAAAGATATCTTCGCCGGTATCGGATACATTGCCGGATTGTTCGGGGTGGCCGCATTTGCTGCATCCCGGCGAAAGGAGTAACTGATGCATATTTCCGACGGTGTTCTCCCTCTTGCCGTGACGATCGGCGGCTATGCAGCCAGCGCAGGGCTTGCGGCCTGGAGTGCCCGCCGCATTCACAGCCGGGACCTGCCCAAAGTGGCCGTGGTCACATCCGCCTTTTTTGTGGCCTCCCTGGTGCACGTTCCCTTTGGCCCCACCAGCGTCCACCTGCTGCTGCCAGGCCTGGCCGGTGCCCTGCTGGGCCCGGCCGCGTTTGTGTCCATCGGCCTGGGGCTGCTGCTGCAAAGTGTATTGTTTCAATTCGGCGGCATCACCGCGTTAGGGGCCAACGCAGCGATGATGGGGGTGCCGGCGGTGATCTGCGGCTGGTTTTTTCAGCAGGTCAGGGGCCGGACCCGGATGCGCCAAGCCGTGGCAGGCGGTTTGGCCGGGGCTCTGGGAACCTTTCTGGCTGCTGTTTTTCTGGCAGGGCTTCTGGCCGCCGGGGGAGAGGATTTTTTCGGGGTTGCCAAACTGGCCCTGGCCGCGCATGTGCCGGTGATCGTGATCGAGGGCGTGGTCAGCGGTTTTACCATCGGGTTCCTGGCCCGGGTCAAGCCTGGGCTGCTGCAGTCCTCTTTCCAGGATGCGGCCGGGCCGGTGCATGACTGAGGTCCATCATATCCAGATGCCGCTGTGGTATCTGCCGCTGCTGGTATTGATCCCGGCAGCGGTGACTGCGGTTGCGGTGCCATGGCTGCGCAGCCGGTTCAAAAAACAGGTGGTCCCCGGCAATGTGCCGGACTGGTCCATTCCGCCGCTGGATGACGGCCGGGGACTGGGCACCTCTTTGATCCACCGCTGGGATGTGCGCTGCAAGATCGTGACCCTACTGGCCTACAGCTTTGCCGTTGCCTCGCTGCACCATCTGACTGCTGCCGCCACTGCGGTGCTGATTTCCCTGGCAGTGCTCCTGGCGGCAAAGGTATCGTTTCACAAGGTGGTGCTGCGGGTGCGGGCCCTGGGCAATTTTCTGGGCATGATCTTTGTCCGCAGTTTTGAACGCACCGAACGGGTGTTTGGAAACAGCTGACGGACTGTTTTGAATTTCATCTATGAATATTAAAACACTGCCATTACCTCTCACCTGATTTTTATGAAAGAAAATTGCCTGAAGCAAGTCTTCAATGGAATGGTCCTGCTCAAAAATATCCCGCTCGGTTTTAATTTCAAGATTCAGATATAGATACTGTTCGAATTGTCCTGAAAAAAGGTTGATGGCTGTTGTTTTTCCGACTTGTCTTGCTCCTCTCAGAATCAATGGCTTCCGGTCCTTTTTTTCTCTCCAGCTTGATAATTCGTTTAAAACATCCCTATTGAACATTGTGTCCTCATTTTTTGTTTGATATAAAGTCAGGGACTTTTAATAGTATTTTTGTAACAAAATCAATGATATTGTCGAGAATTGTTGAGAAATAGTCAGGCATTTTAACCAGGCCAGCCGGCTGATCAGAGGGCTCGGAATGCAGTCCGGATAAATAGATGTGTTCCAGAACAGACCTGATGGCATCCCGGCTCCGGATCATGTCACATAAATAGAACAAGCACAAGAACATTTAAAAAATAATGAAGCAGACTTTTGTTTGGTACTTGATTTGTCATACTGCCGGGCTCATTTTATCACAGCAACTGGCTGATTATAGTTCAAGACTCCGGACAATCACTGTTGATTCAGGATGATCACATACCTGCTGGTAACGCCCAGTATATTTTTTTTCTGCATGGCAGAAACAACGACCGGGCTGAAGCGCTGGGTCGACATGGGGGCCTGGATAATATGGGTATGATACCATCCCGTCTTTTTCAGGATATCAAGGTAGTCGTCTATGAGGATGCCGCCTTTATATTTTTCCTCTATTGCCGGCGTATTTTGAAAATCCCGCCAGTCTGCATTGATAAACGCAAATCGTGTCGTCTTTTTCACATTGCGTTTCAGCAAAACAAAAAAGGCCTCAAGAAATTCAAGGTAGGCTTTTTTGGACAAACCGGAGATGCTTTTTTCATCATAGTCAGCCGCTTTTTTGTCAAAGTAGGGCGGATCAAAGAGGATCAGATCCGGTTTTTCCTTTGCGCTTACAGGCCATAAACGCGATTGCGCAGATGAAACATCCCATGTGAAAGGTTCGATCTCAGGGCGCGTGTCCGGCCGGTCCTTCATATCAAAAGCCCAGCACCTTCGGCCCATGGCAAGGCAGGTGTCCGGAGTCACGCCGCCCCCGGCCATGGGATCAAGAATCAGGTCATCCGGCTTTGAAAAATAGCGAAGGATATGGGCGATCATCTGGGCCGGGATACGTCCGGGCCAGTCATCCCCGAATCTTTTATCACAATCATTCCATTCCCACTGGTCCCAGGTCCTGAGTCCCCAGCCAAGTTCCTTGAACCTGTCATGGTCATTTCTGCCTTCCAGGGCCAGAGACCAGACCATGGGATCAGGCCAACCGTGCTTCTCAGCCACCTGTGAAACTGTGAAGCCTTTTTTTAAATCGGCATTTGGCGGATTTGGCAATACTGCCATTTCCGCCAAATGGTCACGGATTACCTCCCTGGCAGGTCCCAATCTCTTTGCAATCCTGTCCTGGGGGATGCCAAGGCGGTGCATGCGAAATATTTCGCCCGATCGCTTTTGTTGCAGCATACAGCAGGGGATCAACTCCATCCAGATCCTTTATGATGACTTTTATCTCTTCCATTCCGGTTGACTTGTGGGCGCTCCATCTGTGTGCTCCGTCCAGGTGGCGGTAGAAACCGGGTTTGTCAGGGCAGGGCTCCACCTCAATGGGATCAAAGTCAATCCCATCCCTGATGTTTTCGGCAAATATAGCCACACGTTTGTGATCAATACCCTTTCGTGGATAAATATCTTCATCAAGAATAATTGAAGAAACAGGGATTGGGAGTTCAGGATTCATCTTCATCGATCATATATTCCCACATTTCATTTTGATGCAACCATATGGGATCCGCGTTCCTTCGAATAAACTCGTCCATATCCAGGCCGTCGATTGTCTGTGGTCGTTTGACCCTTTTCTGTTTGCCATTGATGAAAACGGTCATGTACTCTTTCCGCCGCAGTTTCTTTTCAGCCTTTTCCGCCACAGTTAGTTTTCGTTTGTGTTTTGACATGATGGATACTGCTCTGTTTCTTCCCTCTGAGTTTGAATGACTTTATTTTTTTGGTAATTTTCCAATACCTGATCCCCGGCACACCACAATGACCACCACATTGCTGACCATTTGGGTTGAGGTAACCGATTTCGACGGTTTCCCCGCTACCATCCCGCCATTCAATTGGAATATCAGTTTTATTCATGCTCATTCCTTCTCCCAACGCTGCCCCCCTGGACTGCGGTGTTATGCATAATTCTCTCTTTCTTTTTTCAATTCATTGAGTCTGTCAATCAAATCATTTTCTCCTTCAAGACCCTTTAATACATCAAGTTCATCACGTTTTTTTTCTGGTAGTGAATCTGATTTTGGTTTATTTAAACAACATTTTTTATATTTTTCCCCACTTCCACATGGGCATGGTTGGTTTCTGCCTATTTTGGTCATATTTTCCTTCCTGTGTAGTTTTTTACCTGATATAACGACAAGGTCACTTGCGCCGCCAAAAGACTTACCCGTCAAGGACGTAGTCGTTCACGGCATCAAGTGAACCGCCTGGTTCGCAGTTCAATTTGTAGGCTCTGGTCAACGGGGCAGCCATGAGGCAACAACCGACAACAGCAGCGACAATGTTTTTAAAATTAAGGATTAACCTAGCTTTAAGCTTCATCGTCAACTTCTCTGTTTTGGTTTTCATCTCAGCTTCCATATGCACCTCCCTTTTGATTTTAATGCCAACGGACATCTCTGCATTACTGCCCAGAGATTCAGCAGGTCGCTGCATGTAGCCGGAAGGCCCAGTAGGAATCGAACCTACCCCCGTCTCCCCCGAAGGCCAGAGACTACAAACTCTATATTTATTTTAGTCTGTCAAAGTTGTTCGCTATGTATTTTTTAAATTGAGGCTTACAATGTTCAGATTGTTCTTTTGTATTTTTACCATTGAACCAAATACTTCTTTTTCCTTTGTTTTTTCCAGATTGATTCTGAACTGACGCTTGGATAAACTCCTTGGACGTCATGATCCACATCATATCCATTCGTTCGGAATAAAATACAAACCAATAATTTTCTCTGATTTCATGCGGGATAGCAGCAAATAAAGCGGCATCGCCGAAAACAACTTTCTTTGACCTATCTTTTATTTGGATTGATACAAAAGAACCGTCATATTTTTTAACGACAACATCGATAGCATCGTCATCAACCATTGGAACATAGACATCTAATCCTTCTTTTAGCATGTTTCCGATAATCCAATATTCTATTCCTTTTCCAAAACTGGCTGAATGTCTAAAGGTGCGTGTCATTTTTTTCCTGCGAACGTAAACATCTGCGGCTTGTCCGTCAGCATGTTTTTGTTTAATTTTTTCACCATATTGTTGCATAAATTCAACAAATACCATATCATCTATTTCCAGGTCTTGATTTCCATTCGGATGTCCATAAAATATTTATCATTTTTGGTTTCGCTATGGCCCAGTCGACAACATATGATTATGATGTTTACGCGTGCCCTTCAGGGTATCAGCCGCGCAATCCTAAAGCAAGCGCATATTACAAGTGCGTTGAAGATCACTTTGAAGAATTGGAGCGAAAATAATCAGCTTTATTGAAGAATTTGACGTCATCGAAAAGATACTGCGTCACCTTGATCTCTGGGATGTCCGAAATCATGACCCGCCGCAAACGGTTTCAGATTATGTTCTTGATTTGGTCTGTGATGAGGCAGACTCTCAGATTCCGGAATTGGAGAGTTGGTATTGATTTTTTTTGAAATTGGATTGAGGGATTGCGGTGAACTATACCCAAAATTCGCCCTGTTCTGGAATTTTTTACATCGTTCAGGCCCACTTTGACAATTCCAGGGATTTTATATCCCGTTGCTTCAATGGCTATATTTCCCATTTTGCAGCAACGCACCTCAACCGGGTATCAACCGGGTACAGACACAATATGTTGTGTCTGTACCCGGTTGAGGTCATATTTCAGATTTCTAATATTTTTTTATACTTTTCTTGATAAAAAGCGTCTTCCTATCCTACCTATATCCAGCTGGTTCTGGCCGTGGCCGCCAAAGCCCTGAACGGGCGCGCGGCATCGAGCCGCAAGCGCAGGTTCGATCCTCAGAGCGCCCGCTACGACTTCAGGGTTTTTCTGCTCCACCTGGGACTCATCGGCGACGAGTTCAAGACCGCCCGCAAGCACCTGCTCGCGGCGCTTCCGGGGGACTCGGCGTTCAAGCGAGGCAGACCGAACCAGAAGGATATTCAATCCGCAATTCAAAATCCGCAATCCGCAATCGAATCCCGGCCTCCGGCGTTTTCAGGGAATGGCACCGCCGAGACGGATGAAGGAGGTGCGCCGTGAGAGTGCTGATCAAAAACACCGACCTTGCCGGAAAACCCCTTGAGGGCGAAGGCGAGGTGTTCACCGGGAAGACCTCCCTTGAAATCGTCCGGGCCATGAAGGGGGCGGCCCTGTTTTCCGACCAGGGGAGCTTCGAGGACTACATCGACATGCTCCTGCGCAACGCCAAGATGCTTGCGGGCATCGACCTGGTCGTCAAAGGTGAGAGCCCCGAGGAGAAGGCCGATTCCCTTCTCGCCGTCTTGATCGATCATGGCCTGGCTGTTCACCCGGCTGCTGGTCTTGAGCGAAAGCCGGGGCCCCCACGCAACCGGGATGGCCTGGCTCAATCGGGACGGCGAGCATCGCCTCTTCAAAAGACCGGTTTCCGCCGGTCAGTTCGTCATCGACAAGGCGTTCCACGAGGTCTTGGCCGGCATCGACAACCGTACAACGGTTCTGCTCGGCCACACGCGTTGGCGGACCCGCGGGGATGAACGGGTCAATCGCAACAATCACCCGATCCGGGCCGGGGACGTCATCGGCACCCACAACGGCACCATTTACAACGCCGACTACCTGTTCCGCCGTTTCAAACTGCGGCGGTTCGCCGAGGTGGACAGCGAGCTGCTCTTCCGCCTGGCGGCCAGGGCCGCACGGAGTGGTCGGATGGATGTAGAGTGGTTCAAAGAAAGGCTTCGGCACTGCCGGGGCCAGATGACAGCAGTGCTCGCATCCCGGCTCGATCCTGAAACCATCCTCGTGCTCAAGGGGAACAAACCGCTCGAGCTCCGCATCCACCGCAGGCATCCCCGTCCTGCAGGTTCCGGACGGGGATGTCCTCGCCCATGGCACTTCGGGCGTTTCGGCCGACGTGGCCACACAGGCGCGGTTTTCCGAACAGTTGGCCTCATACGCCGAACCGACCCTGCAAAGCGTCACAGCGGGCGACTGGGGCCGCGTGTACGGGGAGCTTCTCACCTTCGACGATCCCGAGTCCCGCCTGCCCGCCATCGACCGCCTGGAGGGGTTCCGCTTGGGTGACAGAAGTCTCTACAGACGAGTTCTCCTGCCGGTAATTATCATCGACATGATTCAACCCGCATGGCTTTATATCGGATTTATACTTGACAACATGACGTCGCGTTATATAATGTGACGTTATGTTTTATTTTGTTGAATTCAACTCGAAAAGTGTGCGGAGGTCAGATGATGGAAAAGAAAAAGCTTTCAAGACGAGAAATGGATAAATTACGGCATCGTCGCCAGATGCTTGCTGCCGCACTCGATCTTTTTTCACTGAAGGGATACCACAACGTTTCAATGCACGAGATTGCCGGGAAGGCCGAGTTTGCAATTGGTACGCTCTACAAATTCTTTAAGAATAAAGAAGACCTCTATAAAGCCTTGATAATGGAAAAGGCAGATGAATACCATCGGGCTCTAAGTGACGTTCTTTCTAAGGAGAATGATACATTGGCCGTCATTGGAGATTACATAGCCGCTAAAGCCCAGATTTTTGCCAATAGCGTTGCCGCTTTGCGCCTTTATTTTGCTGAAACAAGAGGTGCAAGCTTCAACATTAAGGCAGGGCTCGATCAGGACATTCGCAAGCTATATGACGAAATGGTCGAACAGCTGGTTTCCACAATGAAAAGGGGCATCGATCGGAAGGTGTTAAAAGAAGGCGATCCTTATTACATGGCTGTGGCTTTGGAGGGGCTTACCAACTCTTTTCTTTTCTGCTGGTTGGAAGATCCAAAGCACCATTCGTACGAGGAGAATGTTCAGATGATCAAGGAGATGTTTCTAAACGGGTGCTTGGCCAAATGAATAAGACAATGCGAATTATAGGCAGAAGACCTCTTTTTATCGTGTGTTTCGTCCTCTTGGCGATTTTAGGCTACGTTTCTGTGAGTCCTGCTGCTTCTCAAAAATTGATGCGGCAATTTGAACAAGAAGGACAGCTGCAATTATCGCTCAGTGATTGTTTGAGAATAGCGTTGAAACAGAATCATGATATCCGTCTTACACAGGAAGCTCTAGCTCAAGCCGATGCAAAGATAACTCAAGCCAAAGCTGCCATGTTTCCTTTTTTGGGTGCAGAGGGTTCCTACACGCGTCTTGACGAGGAAGTGGGCGTTGCCCTGGGACCGCAGTCATTGACTTTTATAGATCGAGATATTTACAAGGGAGGGATCGTGGTCCGACAACCAATTTTCATGGGAGGGCGATTAAATGCGGCGCGCAAGGCATCCCAGTATTCACGAGACGCCCAGGCTCAAGAGAACAGGGCCATTGAAAAGGAAATCACTTTCCAGGTTACGCGCGCTTATCGGACCGCTCAGGTTGCCAAGGCATTCCGCAAGGTTGCCGTGGAAGCCGTCGATCTTCTCGAGATGCATGAACATGACGTGGCGATTCTGGTAAATAAAGGGGCGAATCCAGACATCGACCTGCTTCGTACCCGAACGGAACTTGCCAATGCCCGCAAGGAGATGAATGGTGCCAATAACGCTGTCGATTTGGCATACTCCGCACTTAAGCATTTGCTCAGCATTTCCCTTGAAGAATCGGTCAGTTTGACGGAAGCCTTGGTGCGGTCACCCAGGCCGGAAAGGAATCTTTCGGCTCTCACTGAGTCGGCCCTTTCGCAACGTCCTGAACTTTCTGCAATGGATTTCCAAATTGCAGCGGCGGAACAGGTACTTAAGGCGGCCAAAGGAGAATACCTGCCGACCATTGCCCTGGAAGGGCGCTACGAATACATGGAAGGCGATTTCCGGGACCTGGAAGGCGGTGACCACTGGACGATCGGAGTAGGGGCACAGCTTCCCCTCTGGAATTGGGGGGAGACCGCGGCCAAGGTCCGAGAGGCGAGATCGCAACTGGTTCAGGTGAGAATTCAGCAGGACAAAACGACAGATCGCATTCGACTTGAGGTCCGCCAGGCTTTCCTGGACATCGGGAAAGCGGAAAAAAATATCGAGGCTGCTGAGAGCACACTGAAAACAGCCAAAGAGGCTTACCGCCAGGCAAGGGCCAGATACCGGGCAGGAGAAGGCACAAATACAGATGTATTAGACGTCCGTACGGCCTTAAGTCGAGCTGAAGCGAATCACACCCAGGCTCTTTTTGACTACAACGTTGCATTGGCTGCCCTTAATAGAGCAGTGGGTGTAGTGGTAGAACAGGCTGATATCAAGGAAAAGGAGTTTGCCGAATGAAACGGTGGGGAGCATATATTTCGATTGTTGTCGCGGTGGCTGTTATTGCGCTCTTGGTTGTTCAGGTTTCCAAAAAACAATGGCAAAAAGACGTGGACATGGATACGGTCGATAAAGCGTTGCCTGTCACAATTGCAGCTGCTGTCCAGCACGAATTCACGGACGATATTGAGGGCGTCGGTACCCTCAAAGCCCGAGAGACAAGTCTGCTGAGTCCCAAAGTGGCAGGACCGGTAAACCAGGTGCTGGTTGATATCGGGGATCCTGTCATAGCCGGTGAGGTCGTTATTAGATTGGACAGAACCAACTTTGATCTCGGCGTCAAACAGGCGCAGGCAGCGCTTGCGGCTGCGCAAGCAGCAATCCCTCAGGCCAGCGCCAGGTTTGAACAGGCTGAGAAAGAATACCGCCGCGCAACCGAACTGTTGGAAGAAAAGGTGATTCCGCAAAGTCGTTTTGATGCAGCGGAAGCTGCCTTCAGGGCCGCCAAAGGAATGGTATCTTCAGTCAGGGCCCAACGTGACCAGGCAAAGGCAGCCTTGGAGACGGCACTGGAACATCTCAAGAATGCCTATATCAGATCACCTATAAGCGGCACTGTCGTGGAAAGAAATGTGGAGATCGGTCAGGCGGTTGCGCCCGGCAGCCGGCTTCTGCGTATCGTGGACCAGACATCACTGGACTTTGATGTCGATTTGCCGGAGTCAGACATTAGCCGCCTTGCCATTGGAGTTGCCGCGGTAATTACGGCAGATGCGTTCCCCGGGCATGAATTTTCCGGGAAAGTAACCGTTGTCAATCCAATGGTGGACCGCAAGACGCGCACTTTCCGGGTGAGAATCAAGGTGCCAAATCCGTCCGGGAAATTGGTGGACGGAATGTTTGCCAGGGTGAAGCTGTCGGTAGAAAAAAGAAGGTTCCTTGCCGTCCCTCGTAACGCCTTACAACGCCTCCCCGGAAGCGGCACGTATTACGTCTTCGTTGTGGAGGGAAATAAAGCCCATAAGCGAACGGTTGGCATTGGAGCCATGAATGACCAATATGCCGAAGTGGTGGATGGCCTGGTTGAGGATGACAAGGTTGTTACCAGCGGAACGGGGCGTTTGCGGTCGGGTATGGATGTAACCGTTCAGGATGTTTCGAACAAGAATGAGACGGACAGGTCCGGAGAAACAACTCTACAAGAAGATCGGCGGTGAGCATGTCAAACAATGACTCGGGCTTTCCAAAAAATATCGGCCTGGCGCTGGGCAGCGGCTCTGCGCGAGGGTGGGCACATATCGGTGTAATACGGGCACTGGCTGAGGCAGGAATAGAAGTCAAGTATATAGCCGGCACCAGCATTGGTTCTCTGGTAGGGGGCGCGTTTGCCCTCGACAAAATAGATGTGCTGGAAGATTTTGCCCGCCAGCTCGACTGGAAACAAATCGTTTCCTTTATGGATGTGACTTTTCCGAGGTCGGGACTCATTGATGGGAAAAAGATCACTGATTTCTTTCGCGGTCATGTTCGGGAGATAAACATTGAAGAATTACCCCTTCCCTATTGCGCCGTCGCCACCGAATTGACCACGGGGTACGAGGTCGTTTTAAGCGGAGGGGATCTTATCGATGCAATCCGTGCGAGCATCTCGGTTCCAGGCATTTTTACGCCGGTAAAGAAGAACGGCAGTTTCCTGATCGACGGCGGCTTGGTCAATCCCGTTCCGGCAGGCGTGGTCCGGAATATGGGAGCGGATTACGTTATCGCCGTAGACTTGAACCATGACATTGTCGACAAAAGGAGTGCCGACAGCATCGTTCCGGTTGATCCATCGTTGGCGAGTGTGGTTGATCAACCCCCTCCCCCGAAATGGAGAATCGCGCAGGATCTGACCAACAGGCTCAACGAATTCAGTTCGCCCGCGTTATCGCAAGTACGCCAGTGGCTGCACAGGGATCCCGTGCCGAATATCTTTGATGTGTTGATGACCTCAATCAACATCATGGAAGTACAGATAACCGCAACAAAATTGGCAACAGCTCCGCCCGATCTGCTGATTCAGCCGAAGCTGGGAGATATTCGTTTTATGGAGTTCCATCGGGCCGAAGAGGCCATTGCCGAGGGGTACCGGGAAGCCATGACGCAATTCAAACAGAGGTGGAAAGGTGCCGTCAAAAGCGATTTATCAAAAGATTCCTTATTTGGGAGGATGGGAAATGGGAATTAATATTTGTGAATTACAAGAAAAACGCCTCGTGGATCATCTTCATTCTCTAAAGGTAAAGGGTGAGGTAATCGAAAAAAAGAGGGTGGAATCATTCGGTGACCAGCCTGACAGGAAGATCCTCGTTGTCAAGTTCAAAAACAGGATAATCGAAACGAATCTTGACGATTCGCAATTTGATCGGGCTGAGATCGGGGAGCAGATTTGGTTTGTTCCTCCAGTCCCAGACCGTGCACCGTGCAACCGTCATCTATTCATATGTATGATTGTCGCCCTCATAGCAGGTGCGCTGGCAATCTGGGGCATTGCAAGCTATTTTCATGGAAAAACCGCCTTCCTCCTTTCCCTTGTCGCGGCAGGTTGGATCTCCGTTATTGCCTGGGCCAGGATATGTTCGCACGAGCAAAACAAATGCCTTCAGGACCTTGAGATGGAAATCGACTTTTTTGAAACCGACGGTGACGACGAGCAGGGAGATCGAGAATGAAATTACCGGAGATATCCGTCCGCCGGCCGGTCACTACCGTTATGGTTTTCGCTGCTATCATTCTTTTGGGCAGCGTAGCCTTCTTCAAGCTCAACCTGGACTTGTTGCCCGATATTGAGCCACCGGCTGTTAGTGTGATCACCCCCTATCCGGGAGCTTCCGCCACGGATGTCGAGTCGGAGGTAACCAAGTACCTGGAAGACCATCTTTCCACCACACCGGATCTCGATCGGCTGGAGTCAAAATCAAAGGACAACATAGCCATCGTCAATTGCGTATTCAACTGGGGCACTGACCTGGATGTTGCGGTTAACGATATCCGGGAGAAGATCGATCTTGCCAAGCCGGACCTTGCCGACGGAGCAGAAGAACCCTTTATCTTCAAGTTCAGCAGTTCCATGGTGCCGGTGCTCATCATGACGGTGACGGCTCAAGAGAGCAGTCCCGATCTTTACAGAATTGTCGACAAGCAAATCGCTGATCCGTTGAAGCGTGTGTCCGGTGTGGGTGCCGTCGTCTATATTGGTGGTCAGGAAAGACAGATCAATGTGCATTTCGATCGCGCAGCAATAGAGGCTTATCACCTTTCTGTCCAGCAGATCAGAAATGTTCTTGCCGCCGAAAACCTGAACCTTCCGGTGGGCACCGCTGAAATCGGGAGGAACGAACTACAGATCCGGGTGGCAGGGCGCTACCGGGATGCAGCTGAAATTGCCAATACGGTGATCGGCAGCGACGGCGATGCGCTTGTGCGACTCAGGGATGTGGCCACGGTCACCGATGCCTTTGAGGAGCCGCAGGAGTGGGCACGGTCGGGCAAGCTCCCCGCGATTGCTTTACTTATCCAGAAGCAGTCCGGCGCCAATACCGTTACTGTCATCAAAACCATAAAAGAACGCCTTAAAACACTGAAAACAGAGGTGCCGGCGGACATTGAGATCCATAAAATCATTGACAACTCGGATCACATTTATTCGATGATCTATAATCTGACCGAAGCCGCCGTCGTCGGCGGCCTCCTGGTTATTGTGGTCTGTTTCCTGTTTCTCCGGCGGTTTCGTACCAGCCTGGTCGTCACAATGGCAATCCCATTCTCCATCATTCTTGCCTTTATCGGCCTCTTTGCCATGGGATACACCATCAATGTCATTTCCCTGATGAGTCTTGCCATTGCCGTGGGCATGGTCGTGGACGATGCCATCGTCGTGCTTGAAAACATCGTACGACATGTGGACGATGGCAAGTCTCCGAAGTTGGCCGCCGTGGAGGGGGCATCGGAAGTGGGCATGGCGGTGGCCGCGTCAACGTTGACCATTGTGGCTGTCTTCGCCCCGCTTCTTCTGGTGAAGGGACTCGCCGGGATTATCTTCGGTCAACTGGCATTTATAATCCTGATCACTATTCTGGCATCGCTTTTTATTTCGCTGACGTTGACCCCCATGGCTTCTTCCCGTTTGCTCCGTTCACGGGATGAGAGAAAGCTCAACCCGGTATTTGCCTGGAGCGAGCGTTTGCTGAATAAAATCGAAGCCGGTTATTCCCATGCTCTGGAGTGGGGGCTGAGACACCGCAAGATGTTGCTTTCACTCATAATTATTGTATTTACCGGCAGTCTGGCACTTATTCCACTGGTCGGCACGGAATTTTTTCCGGAAGTGGATTCGGGGGAAGTAGAAGTTGTCCTGGAAATGCAGCAGGGCACCCGCGTGGAGGTCACGGCCGGAATTACGCAAGAAATGCTCAAAGCGGTGAACGCCATTCCGGAGATGCAAGCGTCCTATGCCCTGGCAGGTCAGACCAAAAAAGGATTTTTGACGGCGCTCGGTTTTGAAGAGGGGACAAACATCGGTCGCATCGGGGGCCGTCTCGTTGAAAAGGAAGAGCGGAGTCGCCATGCCAAGGAGATCGCTTCGGAGCTTCGTGAGCAGGTCATGAAACTGCCGGGTGTTGAAAAGTTTTCCGCAAGCGCTGTAAGCGCCATCCAGAAGGCCTTTCTGGGGGGCGGCCGTGCCATCAGCATCGATATTCTGGGTCATGATATCGAGATGACAAACAAAGTTGCCGCGGAAATCCGACGCATCGTGGAAGCAACACCCGGCTCGGTGGATGTTTCCGTCAGCAGGAAGAAACCGCGGCCGGAAGTGCAGGTTCGTCTTGACCGGGATAAGGCAGCATCTTTGGGATTGAATGTGGCGCTTGTCGCCGACGCATTGAGAACCAACTACTATGGATTCGATGATACCAAGTTCCGGGAGGCCGGTGACGACTTCGACATTGAACTGCGACTAAAAAAGGATCAGCGGGAAACGATTCGTGGAATCGGTGAAACCCCTATCACCACCCTGACCGGTCAAACCATTAAGCTCCGAAACGTCGCTTCTGTTCGTGAAGCCTTTGGGCCCGTTGAGATCGAACGGAAAAACAGGACCCGAGTCACCAAGGTTCAGGCGGGTGTCCAGGGCAGAGTTTTAGGGGATGTGGTACGAGATATTCGAGAAAAAATGGCCTCTCTTGACCTGCCTCCCGGCGTTTCCATTGAATGGGGCGGAGAGGTGGAGGAACAGCGAAAAGCGTTCCGTGATCTGACCCTCCTTCTCATTCTTGGAATTGCCCTTGTCTACATGGTCATGGCAGGGGAATTCGAGGATTTCGTTGACCCATTCATCATCATGTTTTCGGTTCCCTTCGCTTTCGTCGGGGTGATCTGGGCCTTCGTTGTCACGGCCACTCCGCTCAACCTGATGAGCTTTATCGGAGTAATCATGCTCATGGGCATTGTTGTAAAAAACGCCATTGTGCTCGTGGACTATACCAAGCAACTGAGAGCAGGCGGCATGACGCTAAACGAAGCGATTGTTACGGGAGGAAAAACACGCCTGAGGCCAGTGCTCATGACGAGTCTTACCACCATATTCGGCATGCTCCCGTTGGCCCTTTCCAGGGGGGAGGGATCTGAAATCTGGAATGCACTTGGCATCACGGTCATTGGGGGACTGTTGGTCAGTGGCCTTGTGACATTGATTCTGGTACCTCTGATGTATTCGCTGGTTCACAGGAGCAGGGTGCAATGAAGACTGATATTTTAAACATACTTTTTTCTTTTTCTTTGTTTTCCATTTTTGGATGGGTGTTGGAGGTTACCTATCGTTCCGTACGTGACAAACGGTTCGTCAACCCCGGTCTCTTGAGGGGACCGTATCTTCCTCTTTACGGCACGGGCGCCTTGTTGCTCATGGTGGCGGGTTCCCTGTTGCAGGAATCCCATTTGGTTACTAAAGCACTCGCCTATTGTGCGATCACGACCGGACTCGAACTGATCTCGGGATTTATTGCACAATACTTTTTTCATGTACGCCTTTGGGACTATTCGGATCAGCGTTTTCATTATAAAGGCTATATCTGTCTCAAATTTTCAATTTACTGGATATTGCCGGTGTTCGCTTATGAATATCTCCTATTTCCTCCCTATCAAGGCCTTCTCAATCAGCTTTCACCCGTTGTTAAAGGTATCTTTGCGGCGGTGACGCTTTCAATCATGCTCGTGGATTTTCTGACGGTCTCTATCAGGCATTTCCTCCGCCTGACACCGAAAGAGAAAACCCTGCTGGAGACACAGTTTATCGACACGGCAAGGCCGCTTCTTGAACTGCCTGAGGTTGCGAAACTGTCGCAGTATACCCATCACAGGGGAAAGACCCGATTGGAGCATGTCAAAGAGGTAGCATACCTGAGCTTTCTCTGGGGCAAACGACTTTCCCTGGACAGTGAAGCGATTGTCCGGGGTGCGCTGTTGCACGATCTTTTCTATTACGACTGGCTGCATGAAGGACCCAGATTGCATGGTTTCCGGCACCATAACATCGCACTTAAGAATGCGCGCGAAATAACCCTCCTTACTGAAAAAGAAGAGGATATTATCAAAAAACACATGTGGCCGCTTACCGTTGTACCACCGCGTTATATGGAGTCGCTTGTCGTTTCACTGGTGGATACATTTTGCTCTGCAAGAGATTATTTGAGCGTGAAGAAACAAGACAAACACGCAAAGGCAGTCGCCGGTTGCGTTGGTTCGGAATCGGGGGATAAACAAAAATGACAAAACAGGCGGGCCATCTCTTTTTTACCGGGATTGACATAGGCTCAACAACGGCCAAGGCGGTGGTCCTGGATAAAGAGGGCGGCATGATTTTTTCCCGCTACTGCCGTCATCAGGGCAAAACCGTGGAAACAACACGGAGCATTTTCAAGGAGGCACTTGAGGAACTGGGCGACGTGGAACTTGATTTGGCGGGTACCGGATCTGCCGGGATGGGCGCGGCCGAGGTCTTCGGCCTGCCATTTGTGCAGGAAGTGGTGGCCTCCGCGCACTTCATTGAAAAATTTTTTCCGGAAGTCAGAACGTTTATCGAAATCGGCGGCGAAGACTCCAAAGTCATATTTTTCGACGATAATGGTCGTCCCGATATCCGGATGAATGGCAGTTGCGCCGGGGGCACCGGTGCTTTTATTGACCAAATGGCAGTTCTTCTGGATATTGATGTATCGGAACTGAACACGCTGGCCGGAAAATCCACGAATATTTATTCCATTGCATCCCGGTGCGGCGTTTTTGCCAAAACCGATATTCAGGCGCTGCTAAGCCGTCATGTATCCAAAGAAGATGTTGCGGCTTCCGTATTTCATTCGGTTGCCCTTCAGGTGATCACCGCCTTGTCCCGTGGACGGGATATACAAAGAAAAATACTTATGGGGGGCGGCCCGCTGACGTTTTATCCGAACCTGCGCAAGGCTTTTGTTGACCTGCTGGGTATTGAAAATCTGGATAATTTGATCATTCCGGATCATCCGGAACTGCTTCCCGCCATGGGAGCGGCCATGGTGCGCAATGGCAAACCATGTCGGGGCCGGATCAGCAATTTTTTATCCATGTCCGAAAATGGCGTCAGCCATGTAACCAACAGCGGCACCAAAAGGCTGCCCACCCTGTTTGCAGGCAAGTGCGAATTTGAGATATGGCAAAAAAGGCATGCGCGGAAGCGGGTTCCCCGGACTGACCTCTCTGAGACAAAAGAAAAAGATCTTTTTTTAGGTGTGGATTCGGGATCAACCACCACCAAGATTGTCCTTGTCGATGGGGAAGGTAAACTGGTTCTGGGCTATTACGGCTCCAACAACGGCGATCCCGTCCAGGCGGTAAAAAAGGGATTGGCCGAATTCAGGGAAAAGTGTGTTTCCGTCGGCTTTCACCCGCGGATCGTCAGGACGGCCGCCACCGGCTATGGTGAAAGCCTGATAAGAGCCGCCTTTGGATTGAATGACGGCGTGGTTGAGACCATGGCGCATTACCGGGCGGCGCGGCGCTTTGAACCGGATGTTTCCTTTATTCTGGATATCGGCGGGCAGGACATGAAGGCGATCTATATTCATGATCACGCCGTGTCTGAAATCCAGATCAATGAGGCCTGTTCATCCGGATGCGGTTCCTTTATTGAAACGTTTGCCCGTTCGCTGGGGTACAGTGTCCAGGAATTCGCCGAGATTGCATGTGACAACAATGCACCCTTTGATCTGGGAACCCGCTGCACCGTGTTCATGAACTCCAAAGTGAAGCAGGCGCTCCGGGAAGGGGCGATGGTCTCCGATGTTTCGGCCGGTTTGGCGTATTCGGTTATTAAAAACGCCCTGTACAAGGTGCTGAGGCTAAAGGACGTCGATGTCCTGGGGAACAAAATCGTGGTTCAGGGCGGAACTTTTCGAAATTCAGCCGTATTACGCGCATTGGAGATGCTGCTGAACAAGGAGGTTATAAGGCCGGATATTTCCGAGCTGATGGGTGCATACGGCGCGGCCCTGACAGCCCTTTCAAATCATCGCGCGAATCTTTTGGAACCTGCTGCTCTCCTTCAAACACCACTTAAGAGTTCAGAGACGCCAATCGTGTTGCAGGAAGCAAATGGTTTGTTCCTCGAAAAGTTGGCGATGGGAAGTGATTTTTCAAAAAAGGAAATCCGCTGCAAGGGCTGCGAAAACAGGTGCAGGGTTTTGAAGCTGATTTTCAACAATGGAAACCATTTTTATACGGGGAACCGATGCGAGCGGTGTTTCAGCAACAATCCGGAGGTACAACACAAGGGAAAGAACCTGATCGATGATCAGATAAAGCTCTTGTTTGAACGAGACATGGAACCCGAAGGCGAGCCGATTCTCACCTACGGTATTCCCCGCTGCTTGAACATGTATGAAAACTTTCCATTCTGGTGTGCCTTTTTGACCACGTGCGGGTTCAGGGTGGTTCTCTCTTCCGAATCCGGTTTCAAACTTTACAAAAAGGGTTCCGCCACGGTCATGTCGGAAAACATCTGCTTTCCCGCCAAGCTTGCCCATGGTCACATTTTCGACCTTATCGGAAAAAAAGTCGACAGGATATTCTACCCTACTGTGGTCTATGAGCAGGAAGAATACGAAAATGCTTTAAATACTTATAATTGCCCGGTGGTTACCGGATATCCCGACCTTTTGAAAAGTGCGGTTAACCCTGAGCAAAAATTCGGGATTCCCCTGGATAACCCGGTGATCAGCTTTAAGGATTTCAATCTGCTGAAGGATCAGCTTTATCTATTCTTCAAGCAGTCCGGAATCAATTACCGGACGGTGTCGGAAGGCGTCGAAAAGGGGATGGCGGCACAATCGGATTACAGGAAACAACTCAGGTCCATGGCGAAAACCCTGCTGAGCAAGGCGGATGCCGGGGGGCGGACAACAGTTGTTCTTGCCGGCCGACCCTATCATGTGGACCCGCTTATCAACCACGGTATTCCGAAGCTGTTGACGGAACTGGGAGTGGATGTCATCAGTGAAACGGCTGTTCCCTTGAATGCGGATGCCGTCTCACTGGAAGACGTCAATGTCCTGACCCAGTGGAGCTATGCAAACAGACTGTACGCAGCGGCCGGGTGGGTAACGGACACGGCCAATGCCCAAATGGTTCAGTTGACCTCTTTTGGCTGCGGGCCGGATGCGGTTTCGACCGACGAGGTCAAAGAAATTTTGCGTTGCGGCGGGAAAATCCATACCTTGCTCAAGATGGATGAAATCGCCAGCCTGGGTGCCGTCAGGATCAGACTGCGCTCCATGCTGGAGGCGGTGAAAGAAAAAAACGGTAAAACGAGGGCCACAGGGGCCGGCACAATGAAAAAAGACCGGGCGGTTGTGGAAGAAGACAGAAAGAGAATCCTGATCGCTCCCTATTTTTCACCCTTTTATTCACCGCTGATCCCGTCTGCTTTCAGGCCCCTGGGTTACCGGGTGGAAGTCCTCCCGCCCCAGGATAGGGTATCGGTTGAATGGGGACTAAAAACCATCAACAACGACATGTGCTACCCCGCTATCCTGGTTGCCGGCGATATTATCAAGGCCTTCCGGTCAGGCCGCTACGATCCTGAAAATACCGCTGTTATTCTGACCCAGACCGGTGGTCAATGCCGGGCATCCTCATACGTGTCGCTTATCAGAAAAGGATTGGCCGCCGCCGGCCTGGATGAGGTTCCGGTAATTGCCATATCCAATGAGGAAATTGATCCTCAACCGGGATTTAAAATAGATAAAAAGGGGCTTATAAAACGGCTGGGCCTGGGAATTATTTTCGCGGATCCCCTGGCCAGGATGTATCTATCCACAATGGTCAGGGAAAAGGTGCCCGGGACATCCAAAAACCTGCATGAAAAATACCTCTTTGAAATGGAGACAGGCATCGAGAATGCAGATTATTATTATCTTCTCAATCTTCTGAAAAAAGCCGTGGCGGACTTCAACCGGGTTGCGATCAACGACAAGACGGTCCCAAGAGTCGGGATCGTTGGAGAGATCTTTGTTAAATACAACTTCTTCTCCAACGGAAATATCATCGACTGGCTGTCCGGCCAGGGGGTGGAAGTGATCCTTCCTCCTATACAGAGTTTTTTCGCCCAGCGCTTTATCAATGAAACCTACAATCAAAAGGCCTTTTTTAAACGTTCTTTGGCAGATCGCATCAAGTACAGGCTGCTGGAGATATACTCAAGATACCACATCGGTCAAATCGAGCGGGTTATGCAGGGATTTCGCTTTTACAAAAAGGCGCATGACTTGAGAGAACTGGCTGAAATAACCGACGAGGTTGTCAGCCTGGCCAACCAGTTTGGCGAAGGGTGGCTTCTTACCGCCGAAATGATCGCCATGCTCAATGAAGGGATCGGTAACATCGTCTGTCTCCAGCCCTTCGGCTGCATTGCCAATCACATCACCGGAAAGGGGATGGAGAATAAACTCAGGGAGTTGTTCCCTCATTTGAATCTGCTTTCTCTCGACATGGACGCGGGGGCAAGCGAGGTCAATTTGCTGAACCGGCTCCACTTCATGGTAACAGCGGCCCGGGAACAGGTGGCCCGCGAGAAGGGGACGTTGGTCGGGCCGGAAACAGTTCAGCGCTTTACCATGCCCACGGGATGGGCACAAGAACTGTATATGTTCAACAATTACGCATCACTGGAGGTTGAAAAATGGCGGGCCTGGGTGTCCGGCCTAGGATTGTGGGAAAAAGCGCGAAAAATCAGGCGAAAAATCAGCTTGTAACCATCGACATCATTAGCAGATGCGTTGCAGCGTCGAACGCTCGTCTGAGGAAATCGAAACGGCCAATCGGGAAATTCGCTTGATTTTTGCTTCCCGACCCCTTATTTTAGGATATGCTATTAAGGTAAAATAAAGGCGAATCTTATTTTAGGTTCGAGGCAGGCAGGATGAAGCGAGAACTCCAAGGCAAATACGTGACCATATCGACGGTGGGTGAGAAGGCCCAGGCCTTCGTGCCCGCGCCGCTGCCGCCGCGTCCGCCCATCGACTGGACCCCGGAGCTGCGCAGCAAGTTTGACCAGGCGCTGCTGGCGCTCGGGCGGCTGGACAGCGTCTCGACCTTGCTGCCGGACACCTCGCTGTTCCTCTACATGTACGTCCGTAAGGAAGCGGTGCTCTCCTCCATGATCGAGGGAACCCAGTCGTCGCTGTCGGATCTGCTGCTGTTCGAGCTGGATCAGGAACCGGGTGTACCACTGGATGATGTGCGAGAGGTCAGCAACTATGTCGCCGCCCTCGATCACGGCCTGCGTCTGTTGGGGGAAGGGCTGCCGCTGTCGCTGCGCTTGTTCCGCGAGATCCATGGCGTTCTGCTGACTAAGGGCCGGGGCAGCAATCAGACACCAGGGGAATTTCGGCGCAGCCAGAACTGGATCGGAGGCACCCGGCCCGGCAATGCGGCCTTCGTTCCGCCTCCGGCCGAAGAGGTGCTGGAGTGCATGAGCAAGCTGGAGTTCTTCCTCCATGACCAGCCGGAACCGACTCCGGTGCTGCTCAAGGCGGCGCTGGCCCATGTGCAGTTCGAGACGATCCACCCATTTCTGGACGGTAACGGCCGTCTGGGGCGTCTGCTGATCGCGCTGCTGCTATGCGAGCAGAAGGTGCTGCGGGAGCCGATGCTCTACCTCAGCCTCTACTTCAAGACGCACCGCCAGTATTACTACGAGCTGCTGGGCAACGTGCGTCTGACCGGCGACTGGGAAGCCTGGCTCGATTTCTTTGCCGAGGCCGTGATCGTCACCGCCACCCAGGCGGTGGAAACGGCCCAGCAACTTCTCGATTTGTCGAACCAGGACCGTGACAAGATCAGCAGTCTCGGCCGGGCGGCGGCATCCACCCTTCAGGTCCACCGGGCGCTGATGGAGCATCCCATCGCCACCTCGGGCTCGTTGGTGGAAAAGACCGGCATCACCCCGGCCACGGTCAACAAGGCGCTCGGCCATCTGGAGCAGCTCGGCATCGTCAAGGAGCTGACCGCCCAGAAACGCAACCGCCTGTTCAGCTATGCGGGCTATATCGAGATCATGAGTCGCGGCACGGAACTGCCGGGCAGGTAGGCCAGTTCGATTCCGGTTTTCGGAATCGAATCAGATTCGTTGGGAGATTGTTCTTGGTATTCGCTCGCGTTGCAAACCCAGCATCCTCGTCCGGAACTTGGAAATCGGGAGAGAAAAGTTGCTTCCCCGGTGGGAACTTGGGGCGTGACTCGGCTTCCTATGTTAAGCCCTATGTTTTCAATGTGTTACGGGGCAGATCGGGGTCGGAGGCTGAGTTGCGGTCGGGAGCTGTTTGCTCCACCACTATAGACCTTGAAAACTCAATGTTTTCAAGGTTTTTTTGTTTACAGGAAAGCGTCAAAAAAATGCTGGGTATGTGCTGGTGTGCATGGCGCCGCCATACAGGTCCAGTCCTCTTACCCCCCAAGTCTTTACAGGCATTATCCCTGTGCCGCTTAAAATATTTCTGAATTTAAAAAATCCGAAGCAGCCGGACGGCCGATTTCGGTTTTTTTTAAATTGTCTTGCCATTCGGTCCTCCGTTTCCGGATTTTTTTCCTGTTCATGCTTGAACGGCAAAGCACCCTGTGTCATATTGGAAACGCTTTAACTTAAGGCAGGCGTTTGAACGGGACGTGAAACGGGAATGAGGTTAACCCATAAGGGGAGGTGCAACAATAAGTGACCGGATTCTTGGCTGGGAAAAGGATGACTCACACCGGTAACGCCCCGGCGGACATGATTGGCCGGACCCGGGCGGCCCTTGAAAAGATTCGACGCACACACCACTGCCTGATTGTGGCGGTCACCGGCAGCATTGCCTGCGGCAAAACCACGGTATCCGGGATGCTCGAGGAATTAGGGGCCCCTCTCATTGATATGGATCAAATCGCCCGGGAGGTGGTGATGTTGCCTGATCCGGGCACCACACAGGAATACAGCTGGTCTGCACGGATAATGAGGGAAGTTTTTTCCATGGGCCGTTCCTGTTATCTCAATATGTCAATCTGATGAACCTGGTTTATCCATCAGATACCTTTATTCATCAGGGAATGCAAGACAGAGAACATTGCTTGCAAAATCAGGAAAAATGGCGTATAGGATCATCTTCGGTCAGGATGTTGCTTGCCAGGAGATTCCATGTATACCCCGCTGCATTACCAGGTGTCTGAATATGATTGCGTGCCCACCGCATTGATCAATGCAGTGAGCTATCTGTTCAAAAGAAAAGAGATCCCCCCCATGGTGATCCGACACATCTATCTGTACTGCCTGGATACCGTGGGCCGCAATGCCCGGTTCGGTATAGGCGGAACCAGTAAATACGCAGCCCGACTGGTGGGAAACTGGCTGGATTCCTACCGCAGAACCGCTGTCCGCGGGATGAAAGGCAATGTTTGCATCCTGGATTCATCAGACGGCCGGTCCCCCAATTTGAAAATAAAACAGGAGTGGCTGGATCAGCCCGACTGCAAACGGTTCTGCCTGGGTCCTGTACCCCTCAGAGAAGCGCTGCTTATCCGGCGCCTGTCCTGACAGACCGCAGGTACAGGAGGCGGAGTTTGAAACCGCAGATGGCCAAGCTGGGAAAATCCGTGGATCTCACCGATGAGGTCGAGCGGCTCGAAGAACTTATCGAACTGGCCGAAGCCCATTTCATCCATCTGAAAAAAGTGGTGGAGAGTCTCCCACCCAAGTAAAAAAAGGGTGGATGATCAAAATTTCCGATTCTGTTTTTACATTTCCCAAGGATTGATAATTTGTAACTTGTCAATCTCGAAAAAATCTTTGACATTGCGCGTAGCCAACGTCAGATCGGCAGTAAGGGCAATCGCCGCAATTTGAGCGTCTTCTACACTTATCCAAATGTCGGTTTCTGGCTGATCATCAAGCCAGAAAACCACTTTGGAATTGGGCATGGGCCGCATCAATTCAGATATGATATTGGTATCCAAAAGGATCACAAGGTATTTTCCAATTCAGACAAAGTTGTACTGCGCGGATAAGATCTTTGCGATAGCGGCAATTCAATACCACCCAATTCGGAAAACCGTTTGGAGATACGTGTGCCAATGCCTTTGGCGCAACGCTCTTCCAATAAATGTTTCCTGAGAATCTGTCTTGCTTCTTCTTCCATCGATCGGTTATTTGCGGCAGCCATAATGCGTAGTTTTCCCTTAAGGGATTCATCTATGTTTCTTAACGTCAAACTGGCCATTTTAGAAATGCCTCCCGGTTTTGTTGTTAAACTAAGAGATAATCATGCATTCATTGTAATCAATGCATGATAAACCTGTCAATTAAAAACCCGGGCGATTGATCCGGAAATCAGCAGGATCTGCATGTCCATCACATTGGTGCGGGCGGGACCCGTGGCCAGCAGATCATCCAGTGCAGGGAAAAAATTATAGGAGTCGTTGTCCGCCAGGGGGGTTGTCGGCATGGTCATATCGGATCAATCAGTAATTATATATCTCAATCGACCCGGGAAGTCCAGAGAGGAAAACCTCACCCTTGCCCCGCCTTTCCTTGGATTTAATATTCAATTCACAGGCAATTCCACTGTCACTGTGGTTCCTTTGCCATATGCACTCTCCACCGCAACTGTTCCGCCATGGGCCTCGACAATGTATTTCACGATGCTCATTCCCAAACCAGTTCCTTCTATGGCCTTGTTGGACGCATCAGCCCGCCAGAACTTGTCAAAAACCTGTTTCACCTGGTCCGGTGTCATACCGATGCCCTCGTCCTTCACATAGAGCAAAACTCATACCACAGCCTTATGGCAAATATCCAGTGACAGCTTGAAAAAAATATTCTGGTCACGTAAAGTTCCCGTAAAAAAAATTTTTCAACCGTGAACCTGAAAATGTCTATGAGAAAAAATAAACACTTAATTTATTAAGGTGAATTTAAATGACTGATCGCGAAAATGTCAGCACCAAGATCGCCATCTCAGATGTCACACTGGATGCGTCTATCTATCCAAGAGAAAATATTGATCATAAGCGTGTCAGTATTTTTGCGGAAAATATAAGAGACGGTTTTTACATTTGATCCCATTCTGAAATTGGCAGGTGGAAACAGCGGGATAAAAATCAGCCGAAATCACCGTTCAAAAACCAGCCACCCCCTACGATAGACACACCTGTCCGTGTCCGGCTCAAACCAGATTCAAAAGAGCGTGTGTTCAGGCCTGAGTAAAAGCCTGCCTATATTTTCAGTTTGTGCCGATGATTACCTTTTTCGATAACTGTCCCCTTCCATTATAAGAATCTCAGAGTTGTAGACGAGGCGGTCGGCAATCGCTGTGGCAACAGTGGTTCCGTCAAAGATGTCTCCCCAGCGGGCAAACGGCAGGTTGGTCGTTATGATGGTGGACCTTTTCCCATGCCGGCCGCTGATGACCTGGAAAAACAGGTTTGATCCCTGTCTGCCCAGCGGAAGGTAACCGATTTCGTCACAGACTAAAAGTTCCTGTGATTGATAAAATTGAAGCTTTTTGAGCATGGTGTGATCATTTTCAGCTGCCACCAGCTGATTGATCATGTCCATGGCGGTTGTAAAAAGGGTTTTTATTCCATTCTGAGTGGCAGCATACGCAAAGCACTTGGATAAAAAAGTCTTCCCAGTCCCGGGGTTTCCGATCAGTATAATGTCTTTT